>JBEEJP010000170.1:0-4581 GCA_041169125.1 Pseudomonadota bacterium | reverse complement strand
GTGTCGCTCTCAACGCCTTTGTAGGCAGCGGTCATGTGTGTGTTCGGTGGAAACCCTTGGAGGGTTTGATAATCGCACAAAGATGTTCGTTAATCGCGCAAATTGCAAAAGTTTTTTCAAAAAAACGTGCTTTTCAACCTAAATTCCTGCATCAGACAGGATGGACGAGAACGCGTTGCCCTGTAACCCTTGCCTGAACTCAGGCCTCACCCTTCCTTAGGAGACAACCATGACAAAACGTATGACCCTCAAGCTCGTTGCCGCAGCTGCCATCCTCGGCGTGGCTGGCATGGCGCAAGCCCAGCAAACCATCAAAATTGCCAACATCGTTGAGCTTTCAGGTCCAGGCACCACCGCCGGCACGGTGTTCAAAAACGGTGTGGAGTTGGCAGTGAAAGAGATCAACGACAACGGCGGCATCTTGGGCAAGAAGATCGAGAACTACACCGTTGACACACAAACCAACCCCGGCGTCGCCAAGGGCTTGACCCAAAAAGCGGTGGACGATGGTGTGTTCGCGATTTACGGCCCTGTGTACTCTGGCTCCATCATGGTGTCGATGGCCGAATCCAAGCGCGGCGAAGTGCCAAACTTCACCGGTGGCGAAGCGGCAGCCATCACCGCACAAGGCAACCCTTATGTGTTCCGTACCGCGTTTGGCCAAAGCGTGTCTTTCCCCAAACTCGCCAAGTTCATCAACACCAAAGCCAAAACTTTGGCTGTGATTTATGTGAACAACGACTTCGGCAAAGGTGGTCGTGACACCTTGGCTAAATTGCTGGACGGCACCTCCACCAAAGTGGTGGCCGATATTTCAACCGATGCAGGCCAAGTGGACTTTTCGGCTGCGGTGTTGAAAGCCAAGCAAAGCAATGCAGACGCGATCTTCGCCTACACCAACGAAGAAGAATCTGCCCGCTTGTTGCGCGAGTTGAAAAAGCAAGGCTGGACCAAGCCTGTGATTGGTGAGACCACCTTGGTCGGCCAAAAAGTGATTGAGCTCGCAGGCGACGCTGCCAACGGTGCCATTGCCCACGTGGGTTTGACCGTGGATGCGCCTAACCCCGAAATGTTGAAGTTCAAGGCCAAGTACTACCAAGCCTATGGCAGCATTTCGGACCACAACGGCATCAAGGGCTACACCGGCGTGTATGTGTTGAAAGCCGCCATTGAAAAAGTGGGCAAGCTCGATCGCAAAGCGGTTGCACAGGCTTTGCACGGCATCCAAATCAGCGCCAAGAAACATCCCGGCGTGATCATGGATGTGAGCTTTGATGCCAATGGTGACCTCGATCGCGAAAGCTATTTGATCGAAGTGAAAAATGGCCGCCAAGTGGTGAACGCAGTGTTGCCACCTTTGAACGCCAAGAAGTAATCTTTCTCGCCTGGTTTGACGCGCTTAGGCCGCGCGTCGTTTGACTTGAACGCATCGGCACAAACGCCGATGCGGCGGGTCTTTACTTTCCAAAATCATGACCGACTTCCTCCAACTTTTCTTCAGTGGCCTTGCCACCGGTAGCATTTATGCGCTGGCAGCGCTGGGCTTTACCTTGCTTTGGCAAGCCTCGGGCACCATCAACTTCGCGCAAGGCGAGTTTGTGATGTTGCCTGCCTTCATGATGTTGGGCTTTTTAGCCGCTGGCTTTCCGCTGGTGTTGAGCTTTGCAGCCAGTTGTGTGTTGTCGGTCTTTGTTTTGGGCTGGATGTTCAAGCGTGGCTTGGTCGACCCCTTGTTCAAGTACGGCATGATGCCCATCGTGGTGGCGACCATTGGTTTGTCCATCGCCATGCGCAATGCGGTGCGTGCGGGTTATAGCGCTGAGCCTCAGCCGTTTCCCAATTTGTTTCCAGAAGATGTGTACAACATCGCGGGCGTGACCATTTCAGCCACCGACATCGGCACGTTTGTGTTTGCCATGATTTTGGTGTTGGCCACGCAAGCCTTCTTGGCCAAAACCGTCACCGGTCGTGCCATGCAAGCGGTGGCGCAAAACACCGAGAGTGCTTCGGTGTTGGGCATCAACGTGCCGCGCATGATTTTTTACACCTTCGCCATCAACGCGGTGTTGGCTGCGGCGGCTGCGATTTTGGTCACGCCCACCTATTTGGCCAAATTCGACATGGGCCAGTCCTTGGGTAACAAAGCCTTCTTTGCCGCCATCATCGGCGGCTTCAACAACTCACGTGGCGCCTTGCTGGGCGGCGTGATTGTGGGTGTGTGCGAGAACTTGGCTGCGGCCTACATCTCGCCCGCGTACAAAGATGCGGTGGCGTTGATCATCTTCATGGTCGTGATCTTGTTCAAGCCACAAGGCTTGCTCGGTAAAAAAGTGGAGCGCAAAGTATGAAGAAGCTCGCATTCTTGGCCGGCCTCTTGGGGCTGTTGGCCTGTGTTTTTGTGCCCACGCTGCTCAAAAACCACGGCATTTATTTGTTCACCTATTGGCTGATTTACGTCATCGCCACCATGGGGCTGAACCTCACGATTGGCTACGCCGGTCAAAAGTCACTCGGCCATGCGGCGTTCTTTGGCATCGGTGCCTACACCGTGGCCATCCTCATGCAAGCGGGCTACAGCTTTTGGTTGGGCTTGCCCTTGGCCGCTTTGGGGTGCTTTGTGGTGGGCTTGGCCTTGGGCTTTCCAGCGCTGCGCGTGCAAACCATTTATTTGGCATTCGCCACCTTGGGTTTCAACACGGCCGTGTGGTTGGTGATGCGCAACGAAGAGTGGCTCACAGGCGGCACCTTTGGCATCAACAACATCGCGCGCCCCGAAGCGTTTGGCATCAGCTTTGATGGCAACTTGGCTTACTACTACTTGGTGTTGGCCGTCGCGGTGGTGTTGGGTTTGCTTCTGTGGGGCTTGTTGCATTCCCCATGGGGCAAAGCGTTCACCGCTTTGCGTGACAACCCCATCCGCGCCGAGAGCTTGGGCGTGGACATCCGTGGCTACACCTTGCTGAGCTTTGCCATTGGTGCGGCGTACGCAGGCGTGGCAGGGGGCTTGTTTGGTTCTTTGGTGCAGTTCATTGACCCCGCACCGTTCACGGTAGAAGCCTCCATCATGATGTACCTCATGGTTGTGGTGGGTGGTCCCGGTTATTTCTTGGGGCCCTTGCTGGGCGCTGCCGTGGGCGTGATCTTGCCCGAGTGGTTGCGCTTTGCGCAGGCGTGGTATTTGTTTGTGTTCGGCGCTGCCGTGGTGATGCTCATGATTTATTTGCCCGATGGCTTGCTGAGCATTCCCGACCGCATCCGCGCGAAACGTCAGTCGCGTGAGGCGTCAGCGGCGCGCGCCGCGAATGCGAATCAGCATTCTGCTGGGGGAGTGAAAGCATGACAATTTCAAATCAACATCCCGTTCTCAAAGTCACCGACTTGAAGAAAGCCTATGGCGCCATTCAAGCGGTGGGTGGCGTATCGTTTGAAGTGCGCCCTGGCGAAATCTTTGGCGTCATTGGTCCCAACGGTTCGGGCAAGACCACCTTGTTCAACAGCATGTTGGGCCAAATCACACCCGACACCGGCAAGATCGAACTCAATGGCGAAGACGTCACCCAGTTGGGCCCCTTAGAACTCAACCGCCGGGGTGTGGGTCGTACCTTTCAAACCCTGCAGGTGTTTGGCAAGATGACCGTGCGCGACAACTTGATCGTGGCCGCACAAGAGCACCAAGGCACCATGTTCAGTCGCATGTTTGCACCCAGCGATTCCAACTTGGGCGACAAAGCCGACGCTCTGATTGACCAGTTTCACATCAAGCATGTGGCAGATAAAAAGGCGGGCGAGTTGAGCTATGGCCAACAAAAGTTGGTGGACATTGCGATGGCCTTCATGAGCGAGCCCGACTTGGTGTTGCTCGACGAGCCGTGTGCAGGTGTGAACCCATCTTTGGTGGGCGGCATCAGCACGCTGTTGAAAGACTTGAACAAAACCCGCAAGGGCAGCTTTGTGGTGATCGAGCACAACATGGACTTTGTGATGGACTTGTGCCACCGCATCATGGTGATGGTCGAAGGCCAAGTGATGGCCATTGGTACGCCTGAAGAAATTCGCGCGAATAAACAAGTGCTGGACGCTTATTTGGGGAACTGACCATGACACACCCATGTATTGAATTTGACGATGTGGTGGCAGGCTACAAAGATTTCATGATCTTGAACAACCTGTCGTTCTCGGTGCCCAAGGGTTCCATCACCTTGTTGATTGGACCCAACGGCGCGGGTAAATCCACCGTGCTGAAAACCTTGTTTGGTTTGCTCACACCGCGCCAAGGCAAGATCCGCTTGGAGGGGGACGACATCACGGGCGCCACACAAAAAGACTTGCTGGCCCGTGGCATTGCCTTTGTGCCCCAAGGTCGCAATTTGTTTGGCCAACTCTCGGTCTATGAAAACTTAGAGTTGGGTGGCATCACGCTGGGTATGAAAACGACGCATGAGCGCATTCCTGAGGTGTTGGAGTTTTTCCCACGCGTCAAAGAGCGCATGCATTCGTTGGCGTCGTCACTCTCAGGGGGGGAGCAAAAGCAACTCGAAATTGGCCGTGCTTTGTTGCTGCGCCCCAAAGTCTTGTTGATTG
>JBEEJP010000169.1:0-4588 GCA_041169125.1 Pseudomonadota bacterium | reverse complement strand
GCGCATCGACGGGCAACGGCGGTGAGATTCGTGACGAAGGCGCCACAGGACGTGGCTCGAAGCCCAAAGCCGGCATGAGCGGCTTTACGGTGTCTAAGCTGTGGGACAGCACATTGGGCCGCCCATCGCATATGGCCAGCCCTTTGCAAATCATGACTGAAGGCCCTTTGGGCGGCGCGGCGTTCAACAACGAGTTTGGTCGTCCCAACCTCACAGGCTATTTCCGCGAATACGAACAAGAGGTGGCCGGCGTGACCCGTGGCTACCACAAGCCCATCATGATTGCGGGCGGCTTGGGTGTGATTGACAGCGAACAAACCAAGAAGATCGAATTTCCCGCCGGCACGTTGCTGATTCAACTCGGTGGCCCCGGCATGCGCATTGGCATGGGCGGTGGTGCGGCCAGCTCGATGGCCAGCGGCACCAACGCTGCCGAGCTCGACTTTGACTCGGTGCAACGTGGCAACCCCGAAATTGAACGCCGTGCGCAAGAGGTCATCAACCATTGCTGGGCGCAAGGCAAGGCTAACCCCATCCTCGCTATTCACGATGTAGGCGCGGGCGGTTTGTCCAACGCGTTTCCTGAGTTGACGAATGACGCAGGCCGAGGCGCACGCTTTGATTTGCGCGCTGTGCCCTTGGAAGAGTCGGGCTTGGCCCCCAAAGAAATTTGGTCCAACGAAAGCCAAGAGCGTTATGTGATGGCGATTGCGCCAGAGTCGCTCGAACAATTCAAAGCGTTTTGCGAGCGCGAGCGTTGCCCGTTTGCTGTGGTGGGTGTGGCCACCGAAGAGCGTCAGCTGACCGTGGCGAATGAAGATGTCAGCCTTGCACACCACACAGGCGCAACGGCAGATGCAGCCGTCAACATGCCCATGAACGTGCTGCTGGGCAAACCACCCAAGATGCACCGCGATGTCAAGCGCGTGGCACGCACCAGCGCCCCCATGGACCTCACAGGCGTCCAACTGCAAGACGCGGTGATCCACGTGCTGAGCCACCCCACCGTGGCGAGCAAACGCTTCCTCGTCACCATTGGCGACCGCGCCGTGGGTGGCTTGACCCACCGCGACCAAATGGTGGGCCCCTGGCAAGTGCCAGTGGCCGACGTGGCCGTGACCTTGGCCGACTACCAAGGCTTTGCTGGCGAAGCCATGAGCATGGGCGAACGCACGCCTTTGGCGGCGCTCAACGCGCCGGCATCTGGACGCATGGCCGTGGCCGAGGCCATCACCAATTTGTTGGCGGCGCCGTTTGAGTTGTCGCGCGTCAAGCTCAGTGCCAACTGGATGGCCGCTTGCGGCGAAGCTGGCGAAGACGCCGCCTTGTACGACACCGTGCATGCCGTGGGCATGGAGCTGTGTCCTGCCTTGGGTATTTCGATTCCGGTGGGCAAAGACAGCTTGTCCATGCGCACGCAGTGGTCCGACAACGGCGAGACCAAAAAAGTTACCTCGCCTGTGAGCCTGATCATCAGCGCGTTTGCGTCCATCCCCGATGTGCGCGGCACGCTCACGCCGCAGCTCAACAATTCTGAAGACACCACCTTGGTCTTGGTGCAGTTGGGCGAGGGCCAACGCCGCATGGGCGGCAGCGTGTTGGGCCAAGTGCTCAACCAAGCGGGCGATCAAGTGCCCGACCTTGATAACCCCCAAGACCTGGTGCAGTTGGTCAAGGCCATCAACACCTTGCGCGCGCAAGGCAAAATTTTGGCGTACCACGACCGCAGCGACGGTGGTCTCATGGCCGCCGTGTGCGAAATGGCGTTTGCGGGTCAAGTGGGCGTGGCGCTGAATGTGGACATGCTCATCACCGAGGGCGATGGCATCACCGACAGCCGTGCCGAATACGGTGACTCTAAAAACTGGGCCACGCAAGTGAGTGCCCGTCGTGAAGAGCTCACCTTGCAAGCCTTGTTCAACGAAGAGTTGGGCGTGGTGCTGCAAGTGCGCAGCGCCGAGCGCAACGAGGTCATGCACGTGTTGCGCGCGCATGGGTTGTCCAAACACAGCCACTTTGTGGGCAACACACGCCCCGAGTCGTCGAGCATTGACAAAGGCAAGGGCGAGATCAGCGTGTGGCGCGACACCAAAGAAGTGTTCACCGCCAAGCTGGTCGACCTGCACCAAGTGTGGGACAGCGTGAGCTGGAAGATTTGCCAGCAACGCGACAACCCCGCCTGTGCCGACGCTGAACACGCCAGCAAAGGCCAACCCAACGACCCCGGCATGCATGTGCATTTGCCCGCAGGCGCGTTGGACGATGTGGCAGCGCCTTTCATCAACGTAGGCGCCAAGCCCAAAGTGGCCGTGCTGCGTGAGCAGGGTGTGAACTCACATGTCGAAATGGCTTACGCCTTTGCGGCTGCAGGTTTTGACGCCTACGACGTGCATATGACCGACTTGCAAACCGGTCGCGCCAAACTGCAAGACTTCAAAGGCTTGGTG
Source organism: Pseudomonadota bacterium (assembly GCA_041169125.1). Lineage (GTDB taxonomy): Bacteria > Pseudomonadota > Gammaproteobacteria > Burkholderiales > Burkholderiaceae_C > Limnohabitans. Next base: position 2,141 of record JBEEJP010000169.1, on the reverse strand, counting down.
GCCTGCGGAGGCTTTAGCTACGGCGACACCTTGGGCGCGGGCATTGGCTGGGCGCGTTCGATCACGTTCAACCCCACGCTGTCGGCGCACATGCAAGCCTTCTTTGCGCGCACCGACACCTTTGGTTTGGGTGTGTGCAACGGCTGTCAAATGTTTGCCGAGCTGGCCGACATCATTCCCGGCGCACAAGACTGGCCGCGCTTTACGACCAACCAAAGCGAGCGCTTTGAAGCTCGTTTGAGCATGGTAGAAGTGATGGATTCACCGTCTCTGTTCTTCGCAGGCATGGCCGGGGCGCGTTTGCCCATTGCCGTGGCCCACGGTGAAGGCTTTGCCAACTTCAGCCAACGCGGTAACGCCGCTAAGGTGCTGCCTGCCATGCGTTTTGTGGACCACCACGGCGCAGCCACCGAAGCCTACCCGTTCAACCCCAACGGCAGCGCGGGTGGTTTGACCTCGGTCACCACCGCAGACGGCCGCTTCACGGCCATGATGCCGCACCCCGAGCGCGTGTTCCGCAACGTCCAAATGAGCTGGACCGATGTGGACGCGTCTGGCGGTATTGACGCCTACAGCCCTTGGATGCGCATGTGGCGCAATGCGCGAAAGTGGGTTGGGTAAACCTCGACAAGCACCGCATAAAAAACGCAGCTTTGAAGCTGCGTTTTTTATTTGCGCAAGTAGTTCACCCGCTGCCTGATCTTGTCTTGCCACGCTTTGGCGATGCCCGGCGTTTCAGCCAATGCGGCCAAAGCCTCGGCCTCGGGCGGGTGCGCGCGCCACAGCGTCATGGCTTGGTGCAGGGTCGGGGCGTTGCTGGCTGCTTCGTGCAGTACCAAGGTGTCGCTGCCTTGCACCACCCCCGTTTGCAGCACACGCCAGTACCACCCCGTGAGCAAGTGTTGGGCGATGAACAAGGCCATGCCGTCACAGCCAAACCGTTCGTCAATCTTCCAACACGGGTTGCGGGGTTGGCACACCTGAATGAGGGCCGAACCGAGTTGCCACACATCGCCCAAGCGCACCTCGTGTTCGTCTAAGTCGGGCGTGGCGATGTTCTCGCCCATGCTGCCGGGCACCAATAGCGCGGCGGCTTCGTCAAACTTAGCCGCAAGCTGGGCGTAGTGACGGGTGGGGTAGAGGTGCACCGCTTTGTCTGGGCCACCGTGCACGCGAAGGTCTGCTTGGCGGTCGCCTTCAAAGCCCTCTACGCCCAGCGCAATGGGGCCATGCACCGGTGTTTTGTACATGGCCGTGGGCCGGCCTGACACGGGCAATGGCTGAACTTGCCCGATGAACAATGCAACCGCTGCCGTTGGCTGCTGGCTCATGGGCGTGTTTTGTAAAAGGTGATGGGCGACTCGGCCATCTCTTTGACGCGTTGGTTGAGCACCGATTTTTTCATCTTGCCCACCACGTGCATCTCACACGGTTTGCAGTCAAAGCGCAGCGTGAGTTTTTCGCTGCCGTTGATGAGCATGAGTGGCTCGGCCTTGACCGTGCCTTGCACGCCCGTGACGCCCTTGGCCTGTTTGGGGCACAAGCTCATGCTAAAGCGCACACAGTGTTTGGTGATCATCAGGCTGGCTTCACCCAACTCTTCGTGGCTCTCATACGCCGCTTCAATCACTTTCACACCATGCTTGGCATAAAAGTCGTGGGCATGTTGGTTGTACACATTGGCCAAATACGTGAGTGAATCTTCTGGGTACGCCACAGGGGGCTCAACGGCGGCCAAACGCGTTGGGCGTTGGTAGGCGTCTAAACGGGCTTGCTCTAATGCCGCCGCTGCATCACGACGCAAGGCGTTGAGGGAGGAAGCTGGCACAAACCACGCTTGGCTCAGGTTGAGCTGCAGATTGAGTACTTCAAACACGGTTGCGCCAAATTTGCTCAGGTGCTCGCGTAGGCTGGCGTCGTTGCGCACCGCATCTTTGGCCAGCTCTTTGGAACTCACCAAGGCGGCGCTTGCCGAATGACCATCTTCGTCGGTGAGCTTGAGCTCAAAGCCTTGAGGCGTTTCAGAAAATTCAGCCCACACCCCGATGCGGCGCTCACTCGATGTTTTCTCAAGACCGCGCACCCAATCCATGTCGCGGTTGCGGTTGATGACCATGCCCGCTCGCAAATCGCGAAAGCCT
>JBEEJP010000168.1:0-4588 GCA_041169125.1 Pseudomonadota bacterium | reverse complement strand
TGATCGCTGGCTTGTGGGCCGACAAGTTTGACCAAATGGCCGCGTTTCAAAACTTCATCATCATGCCCATGACGTTTTTGAGTGGCGTGTTTTATTCCATTCACTCTTTGCCTGCGTTTTGGCAAAGCGTGAGCCACCTCAACCCCTTCTTCTACATGATCGACGGTTTCCGTTTTGGCTTTTTTGGTCAAAGCGATGTGTCGCCTTGGTTGAGCTTGGGTGTGGTGGGCGTGTGTGCGTTGCTGGTGTCGGCGATTGCCGTGAACATGCTGCGCACGGGCTACAAAATTCGAGGATAAAAATGACAGCACAAGAACTCCAAGCCCTCATCGCCGCAGGCCTGCCCTGCGAGCATTTGCACGTCGAGGGCGATGGCCGTCATTGGTACGCCACCTTGGTGTCGACCGAGTTTGAAGGCAAGCGCCCGATTCAACGCCACCAGCGGGTGTATGCTACCTTGGGCGACAAAATCAAAACCGATGAAGTGCACGCTTTGTCCATGAAAACCTACACGCCTGCTGAATGGCAAGCTGCAGCTACGAAAGCCTAAACAATGGACAAATTACTCGTTCGCGGTGGTCGCGCCCTTCACGGTGAGGTGCTGATTTCTGGCGCCAAAAACGCGGCCTTGCCCGAGTTGTGCGCCGCTTTGCTGACCGACCAACCCGTCACCTTGCACAATGTGCCGCAGTTGCAAGACGTGTCGACCATGCTCAAGCTCATCCGCAACATGGGCGTCACGGCCGAGCGTGCAGATGACGGCACGGTGAGTTTGGATGCCGGTGGTTTGAACAACCCCGAAGCCCCTTACGAGCTGGTGAAAACCATGCGCGCTTCGGTGCTGGCGCTGGGCCCATTGCTGGCGCGCTTTGGCAAAGCCAAGGTGTCCTTGCCTGGCGGCTGCGCTATTGGTTCACGCCCGGTGGACCAGCACATCAAAGGCTTGCAAGCCATGGGCGCGGTGATTGATGTGGAGCACGGCTACATGGTGGCGCACTTGCCCGCCGGTCGCACCCGTTTGCAAGGTGCACGCATTGCCACCGACATGGTGACCGTCACTGGGACCGAAAACTTTTTGATGGCTGCGGCCTTGGCCGAGGGCGAGACGGTGTTGGAAAACGCCGCACAAGAACCCGAAATTCCAGACTTGGCTGAAATGCTGATTGCCATGGGCGCCAAGATCGAAGGCCACGGCACCAGCCGCATTCACATCCAAGGCGTGGAGCGCTTGCACGGATGCACCCACAAAGTGGTGGCCGATCGCATTGAGGCAGGCACTTTCTTGTGCGCCGTGGCAGCCACCGGCGGCGATGTGTTTTTGCGCCACGCGCGCGGCGACCATTTGGATGCCGTGATCGACAAGCTGCGCGATGCAGGCGTGACCATCACCGCCAATGACCAAGGCTTGCGCGTGCAAAGCACCGCACCTGCTTACGATCACCTCAAAGCACAAAATTTCCGCACCACAGAGTACCCCGGTTTTCCTACCGACATGCAAGCTCAGTTCATGGCGTTGAACGCCATTTCGCAAGGCGCGTCCAAGGTGACCGAAACAATTTTTGAAAACCGCTTCATGCATGTCAACGAGTTGGTACGCTTGGGTGCGCACATTCAAATCGATGGCAAAGTGGCGGTCATTGAAGGCGTCAAGCAACTCTCGGGGGCCACGGTGATGGCCACCGATTTGCGTGCTTCTGCGTCGCTTGTGATTGCAGGCTTGGTGGCCGACGGAGAAACCTTGGTGGACCGCATCTACCACTTGGACCGTGGCTACGACAAGATGGAAGCCAAGCTGCGCGCCATTGGCGCAGACATTGAAAGAGTTAAATAAATGATCACACTCGCGCTCTCCAAAGGCCGCATCTTTGACGAAACCATGCCGCTGCTTAAGGCTGCGGGCATTGAGGTGCTTGAAGATCCTGATAAATCGCGCAAGCTCATCTTGCCCACCAACCACGCCGACGTGCGCGTGGTGTTGGTGCGTGCGTCGGATGTGCCCACCTATGTGCAATACGGCGGTGCCGACTTGGGTGTGACGGGTTTGGATACCTTGATCGAGCATGGCGGTGGCGTCGCAGGTGGTGTGGCCACTGCGGGGCTGTACCAACCTCTCGATTTGCAAATTGCCAAGTGCCGCATGAGCGTGGCGGTGCGTTCTGACTTTGACTATGAGGCCAAAGTCAAACAAGGCGCACGCTTGAAAGTGGCGACTAAGTACACCACCATTGCGCGTGACTTCTTTGCCAGCAAAGGCGTGCATGTCGACTTGGTCAAGCTCTATGGCTCCATGGAGTTGGCACCCCTTACTGGTTTGGCGGATGCCATCGTGGACTTGGTGTCCACGGGCAACACACTCAAAGCCAACCACTTGGTGGAAGTCGAACGCATCATGGACATCAGTTCGCGTTTGGTGGTCAACCAAGCCGCGCTCAAGATGAAGCAAGCAGAGATCCGCCGCATCATCGACGCGTTCTCTGCGGCTCTCCCTGCATCCTCATCTGCAGCCAAGTAACTCTCCCTACACACGGACACAAGATGGCCAAACCGCTACGTCTCTCGACCACCAGCCCCACCTTTGAAGCTGATTTCAAAGCGCGTCTGCATTGGTCTGCAGATACGGATGCTGCCATTGAGCAACGCGTGGCCGACATCTTGGCTGATGTGGAGCAACGTGGTGACGCTGCCGTGCTCGATTACACCGAGCGCTTCGATGGTTTGAAGGCCGACACCATGGCCGCGTTGGAGTTGACACAAAAAGAACTCAAAGCTGCTTTTGACGGCCTGCCTGTCGAGCAACGCGAGGCCTTGCAATCGGCTGCCGCACGTGTGCGCAGCTACCACGAGGCGCAAAAGAAAGCCAGCGGCGAGAGCTGGAGCTACCGCGATGCCGATGGCACGTTGCTCGGCCAAAAAGTTACACCACTCGACCGTGTGGGCATTTATGTGCCAGGTGGCAAAGCCGCGTATCCATCGAGCGTGTTGATGAACGCCATTCCTGCGCACGTTGCAGGCGTGCAAGAGATCATCATGGTCGTGCCTACGCCCAAGGGTGAAAAGAACCCGTTGGTCTTGGCCGCCGCTTATGTGGCCGGCGTGACGCGTGCTTTCACCATTGGCGGCGCACAAGCGGTTGCGGCTTTGGCCTATGGCACAGCCACCGTGCCTGCGGTCGACAAAATCACGGGTCCCGGCAATGCCTATGTGGCTTCGGCCAAGCGCCGAGTGTTTGGCAAAGTCGGCATCGACATGATTGCCGGCCCCAGCGAAATTTTGGTCTTGGCCGACGGCACCACGCCCGCCGATTGGGTGGCCATGGATTTGTTCAGCCAAGCCGAACACGACGAGCTGGCACAAAGTGTGTTGCTCTGTCCCGATGCTGCATACATCGACCGCGTGCAAGCCGAGATTGAACGCTTGTTGCCGCAAATGCCCCGCAAAGACATCATCGAGAAATCACTCAATGGCCGTGGTGTGCTCATCCACACCCGCAGCATGGAAGAGGCATGCGAAATCAGCAACCGCATTGCGCCTGAGCACTTAGAGGTGTCGAGCAACGACCCGCACAAGTGGGAGCCTTTACTCAAGCACGCGGGCGCCATCTTCTTGGGCGCATACACCAGCGAAAGCTTGGGCGACTACTGCGCGGGCCCTAACCACGTGCTGCCCACCAGCGGCACTGCACGCTTTAGCTCACCCTTGGGTGTGTACGACTTTCAAAAGCGCAGCAGCTTGATTGAAGTGAGTGAAGAGGGTGCGCAAGCCCTCGGCAAAGTGGCTGCGGTGTTGGCGTATGGTGAAGGCTTGCAAGGCCATGCAATGGCGGCCGAGTTTCGCTTGCGTTCCAAGTCTTGAACGTTTCTCAAAACGCCCTGCCCACAAAAAAGCCCTCGTCTTGAGGGCTTTTTGTTGGGTGCGTGGTGCGTTTAGTTTTTCACCAAGACCTTGAGTGCATCCACCAAGGCACTGCATTGCTCAGGCGTGCCCACGGTGATGCGCAAGAACTCATCAATGCGTGGCAGCTTGAAGTGGCGCACGATGATGGCGCGTTCGCGCAAAGCACTCGCCAGCGCGGCGCCGCTGTGCGCAGGGTGGCGTGCAAAGATGAAGTTTGCGGCGGAGGGCAACACCTCAAAACCCAAGCCCTTCATGTCGGCTACCAGTTGCTCTCGGGTGGCAATGACCTTGGCGCAGCTCTCGCGAAAATACGCATCGTCTTCGACCGAGGCCACGGCACCGGCCAAGGCCAAGCGATCGAGGGGGTAGGAGTTGAAGCTGTTTTTCACGCGCTCCAAGCCTTCAATCAGTGCGGCAGAACCCACGGCGTAGCCCACGCGCAAGCCCGCGAGCGAGCGGCTCTTGGAGAAGGTGTGGCACACCAGCAGGTTGGGGTAGCGGTTGACCAGGCTCACTGCGCTTTGGGCACCGAAGTCGACATAGGCTTCGTCGATCAACACCACGGCTTGTGGGTTGCCCGCCACGATGCGCTCGACCTCGGCCAACGACAACGGGCAGCCAGTGGGTGCGTTGGGGTTGGGGAAGATGATGGCGCCTGCGGCTTGGCCATCGCGTGGCAGGTAGTCTTCCACAC
>JBEEJP010000167.1:0-4597 GCA_041169125.1 Pseudomonadota bacterium | reverse complement strand
GCAGGGAAGGATGAACTGCCAAGACGTTCGGCACCTTGGCCACCCACGCCACAGGCGCAAATGATTTCACAGGGTCGTACGGCAAATTGGGATACACCGCCGGCGCCACGGCCAGTGTGCCCACATGGCCCATGAGCAAGGTGTACCCATCGGCAGGGGCCTTCGCCACACGGTCGGCACCAATCGTGCCGCCAGCACCGGCCACGTTCTCAATCACCACAGGGGCCCCTGTGCTTTCTGTGATTTTTTGACCGAGGGTACGCGCCAACACATCGGGGCTACCGCCCGGGGTGAATGGGACGATGATGCGAATCGGTTTGTTGGGGTACGCGGGGTCAGCCCATGCTGACGTGGCCATGCAAGCAGCCAGTGTGATCAGGAACGTCGATCGCTTCATCATCCAACTCCAAAAATATCCGTGGCTCAACAGACGACATGCATGCCACCCACCCATAATATCGAACACCCAAGGACTGCCCCATGAACTCGCCCCTCACCCGCCGCCAACTGTTCACCCGTACCGCCACATCTGCCCTGAGCCTGTCGCCCGTCCTCTCATTGGCCGACGTTGCTTGGCCCACCAAACCCTTGCGCTTTGTTGTGCCTTTTGCACCCGGCGGTAGCAGCGAAATTGTGGCGCGCGCCTTAGCGGGCGAGATGGCCAAAACCATTGGCCAAAACGTGTTCGTCGACAACAAGCCAGGCGGCGCTGGCAACATTGCCATGCAAGAAGTGGCCAACGCCACCGACGACCACACGCTCATCTTGGGTCACATCGGCACTTTGGCGGTGAACCCCTACATCTTTCCCAAGCTCTCGTATGACGTGAACAAAGATTTCACGCCCATCACCCTGATTTCAAAAGTGCCCAGCCTCTACGTGGTGCACCCCGATTTGCCTGTGAAGAACCTCAAAGAGTTTGTGGCCTATGCCAAAGCCAACCCCGGCAAACTCAACTACGGCTCGGCTGGCAACGGCAGTGCCGGCCACTTGGCGTTTGAGTATTTGAAAATGGTGTCAGACACCTTCATCTTGCACGTGCCCTACCGTGGCACCGGCCCCATGCTGACTGACCTCATGGCGGGCCGCTTAGATGCAGCAGCTGTGGGCGCCCCCGCACTCTTGCAGTTCATCAAAGCGGGCAAGCTGCGCTGCATTGCCACGGGCACCAGCACGCGTCTGCCTCAACTGCCCGATGTCCCCACCGTGGCCGAGCAAGGCTTTAAAGGTTTTGAGATGACCCAGTGGTATGGACTGATGGCCCCCAGCAAAATGCCCAAGGCCCACATTGATCGATTGGAAAAAGAAGCTGTGGCGGCGGCTCGTGGCCGTGTGGTGCACGACAAACTCAGCCAAGACACCGCGCTCGCGGTGGGCAACACACGTGCAGAGTTTGAAGCCTTCATCAAACTCGAACAAGCACGCTGGAAGCCTGTGATTGCGCGGGCGCAAATCAAGCCCGAAGGCGTTTAAGCCAAACGCTGCAACAAGCGCACATGCATGGGTCGCACCAACGATGCGCCCTGTGCGGTGCAATGCGGTTCAAACGCTTCACGCACACGCTGCGTGATGACCTCATCTATGCCGTGGTCAGCAAACGTCGGGTAGAGCATGCGCTTGGCAAACGCATCAAAACTCGCGAAATGCACGGGCTGTGCAAACCGGTATTCAGCCACTTGCGCCCAATGCGCACATTGAGCGAGGGCGCGGTCTAAAGCCGCTTGCGCTGCGGGACGAACCAGGCCTTCGTCGTTGTACAGGCGCACGATCTCATTCAACGCACCACCATAAATCGGCTCTGATACATAAAACAAACCACCCACGCGCAGCACGCGTGCCACTTCGCGTAAAGCTTGGTCCATCAAGTCAAGCGGCACATGGTGCAGTGACTTGAGCATGAGAGCCAAGTCAAACGAGGCATCACCAAACGGCACCTCTTGCGCACCTGCGGCCACAAAGGTCACACCCGCCTGCGCACGTGCCAAATTTTTAGCATGCTGCACGGCATCAACCTCTAGGCCGGTGACGGTGCATGGCGCGTAGCGCTGCACCAACGTGCACGACAAGCGCGCATTGCCACAGCCCAACTCGATGATGGCTTGTGCCTGCAACGGTTGGCCTTGCTCAGCCAACATCTGCGCCAACACATCTAACTCGTCCCCCACCAAGGGCAGCTGGTCTGGGTCAAAACCCAAGGTGTTCAACACAAATTACCCCATGTGCCTGCGTTGTGCACTTTTTGAAAACCACTGGACTTGAGCATCATCTTCGCCATGCCGCTACGCGAACCACTGGCACAGCACAACACCACATCGCGGTCTTTGGGCAACTCGCCCAAATGCGCTTTGAGTTCGGGTAAAGGAATGTTGATACTGCCTGGTGCATGGCCCGATGCAAACTCGGCCGCCGAGCGCACATCCACAAACACGGCGCCGTTTTGCCGCAATGTGGGCAATTGACGAACCACCTGCTGGGCCGCCCACCACTTGTAGCCAAACCAAACCACCAAGGCCATCAGCGGCCAATACTGCTCGATCACGTTCATCTGCGTCCTTCACCATCTTTTCTTCAAACTGGCTTGAATTTAAACCAACAGCCTCTAATATATTAGATGTCGCTTATTTAAAGAAATGAATGGACATGGCCATGACCCAGCACGTCGTCTGCCCACACTGCAACAGCACCAACCGCGTGCCCAAAGACAAGCTCAACAGCAACGCCGAACTGTCGTGCGGCAAGTGTCACCAACCCTTGTTTAGCCAACATCCCGCTGCGCTCAACCCTGCTGGCTTGAACGCACACATTGCCAAAAGCGATATCCCCGTGGTGGTCGATTTTTGGGCCCCTTGGTGTGGCCCCTGCCGCATGATGGCCCCCGAGTATGAAAAAGCATGTGCGGCAGTGGAGCCCCAAGCTAGATTTGTCAAAGTAGACACCGAAGCACACCCAGACGCGGGCATGCAGCACAACATCCGCAGCATTCCCACGCTGGCCATCTTCAAAGGTGGGCGCGAGGTGGCGCGTGTTTCGGGGGCTCGGTCGGCGGCGGATTTGGTGCAGTGGATCAACCGTCAAATCAACTAAGCAGCATTCAAGCCCCGTTCAAGCTTTCACGCCAATACGCAGGCTCAGGGCCTGAGCCTACGCATCCAGTATGCTCACTGTTTTTCCCCTGTTTCCCCACCCATGTCCAGCGCCCACACCACCGGTTTCATGGTGCTTCATAGCAACCAGCTAGAAGGCCTGCGCGAGTTGGCGGTGCAGTTCATTCGCAGCCACCCGCTGCCGCCACTCGCCCCTGAGGTGTTGTTGGTGCAAAGCAATGGCATGAAGCATTGGCTGGAGATGGCCTTGGCCAAAGACCTCGGCATTTGCGCCGCCACGCAGGTGGAGCTGCCCTCGGCCAAGCTCTGGCAAATCTACCGTGCGGTGCTGGGCCCGAGCAACGTGCCCGCGCAGATGCCGCTCGACAAGTCACCCTTGGTGTGGCGCATCATGCGTCGCTTGCCCGCCTTGTTGGCGCAGCCTGGCTTTGAGCCCCTGAAGAATTACCTCGGCCACACAGACACGCACACCACCGCACTGGACCGACGCGCCTACCAATTGGCCTCGCAACTGGCCGACGTGTTGGACGGCTACCAAAACTACCGCGCCGATTGGCTGGGCGATTGGGGTCAAGGCACAGACCAACTGCGCACCGGTACGGGGCAAGCCACGCCCTTACCGCAGGCACAAAGCTGGCAGCCTGCACTGTGGCGTGATTTGCTGAACGATTTGGCCGACGACCCACACGTGCAAAGCGATCTGCAAAAAGCCTACCGCTCGCGTGCCGAGGTGCATGCCGCGTTCATGCACGCCATGCGGCAGCTGCCCGAAGGGCAACGCCCAGCGGGGGTGCCGCATCGCATCTTGGTGTTTGGTGTCACATCGCTGCCCATGCAAACCGTGGAGGCGCTCGCCGCACTGGGCCGTGTGTGCCAAGTGCTCATGCTGGTGCAAAACCCCTGTCAACATTACTGGGGTCACGTGGTGGAAAGCCGTGTCCCTTTGGCGCGTTTGTCTCAGCAGCGTCAAGCCCACAAAGCCGATTTACCTGTCCAGCAAGACGATGGCTCTCTGACCGAAGCCCAGCAATACGCCTTGCACACCGACACGCACCCGCTCTTGGCGGCGTGGGGCAAGCACGGTCGCGATTACTTGCATTTGCTGGATGGCTTTGACGATGTGGCGCGCTACCAAAGCCAGTTCAACCGTGTGGACGTGTTCATCGACCCCGTGCAAACCGCGACCGATGCAGGCCGCGCCCCCACAGCACTCGAGCACTTGCAATCGGCGCTGCTCAACTTAGAGCCACCGCCACGCACACCCGCCGAGTTGCCCGCGCACGAGCGCAGCATTGAATTTGTGCAAACCCACTCGGCCCACCGCGAAGTCGAAGTTTTGCACGACCAACTGCTGGCATGGCTTGATGCTGACAGCAACTTAAAGCCCAGCGACATCATGGTGATGGTGCCCGACATGGCCAACTTTGCGCCGCACATTCACGCCGTGTTTGGCCGCTTTTCGGCGCACGAGTTGCGTCACATGCCCTACACCG
>JBEEJP010000166.1:0-4625 GCA_041169125.1 Pseudomonadota bacterium | reverse complement strand
AACAAATGGGTGGCACGGGTGTAGTGGCGTAAGGTACCTGCATCTTCGCGTGTGAAGGCGTGTGCATTGGGTTTTGCAATGTCGACATAGCGGCTCTGCGTTTGCACGCGGCTGGTAACTTCCACAAACGGTGTGACGCCCGCAGCAAACTCGGTGTAGACCATGCGGGCACCTTCGGTGCCATCGCTGACCATGCGTGAGGTGCCATTGGATTGAAAGTTGCTTTCCAGCGAGCGCTGCCAATCCGAGTTGATGCTGGGCACAGGCAACCACACGCGTGAGGCCGCACCTTTGGCCTCGGCTAAGTCAACGCGGGTGGTGACTTCAAACGTGCGCCATTGACCGGCTTGGGGTTCGAAGCGGCGAGTCGCCGAAGAAGCATTTGTTTGGGCCAAAGCAAAGCTGGGCACACCAGAGAGGGCGCACGCAGCTGCGGCCCCCTTGAGAAGGGAACGACGCACGAGAGTCATGAAAGAGAGCTCCGAATAAGTGAAGAGACCTGTCGGCACATACCTAGATGCCCCGAAGGCAGGTCACCTCACACAAAATGCATGAGGCGTGCAAATTATCGCTTGGGGGTGGTAGCCTTCGACACCGTGTTGGCGGTTGAGGTGTTTTGGCGTGTATCGACCAACCACGCAAGGGCCTGCGCACCACTCCAATCCACATCGCCCATGATGCGCCAGCGGGCTTGGCCATTGGGCGCAATGAGGATGGTGGTGGGATACACCGTCACGCCCCAACGTTTGGCCACATCACCTTTGGCGTCTGAGATCACGGGAAACGTCATGCCCGTGCTTTGCATGTAACGCGCCGCACGCGCAGCAGGCTCGCGCACGTTGATGGTCAACACCACCGTGTGTGCATCGTTGATGTCGTGCAGCGTTTGTAAGGTGGGCAATTCATCTTTGCACGGGGCGCACCACGTGGCCCAAAAGTTCAGCACCACCACTTTGCCAGAGAGCTCGGTGGTGTTCCAAGCTTTGCCTTGCAAGTCAAGGGCTTCAATGCTGGGGGTGGGCGTCTTGGTAGGCCAAGCTGTTTTGTCAAACTGCGCCCAAGCCCCAGAGGCACACAGCCCTTGAACCAGCACACCCCATACAAGTGCAACAAAAAGGCCCAACACCTGTTGGGCCTTGTTTTGTACAACGCTGAGCGTTGCCTTCGTTGCGAGATGCATGCTGATGTGTATGCGTATGCCTGTGCCTACGCGCCTCACACGCGCTCGGTCACCCACGCTTGCACGCTAGCCAAGGCCTTGGGCAAAGCCGCAGCGTCAGTGCCACCGGCCATCGCCATATCGGGCTTACCACCGCCTTTGCCACCGACTTGTTGGGCCACAAAGTTGGCCAACTCGCCGGCTTTGACTTTGCTGGTGTTGTCAGCGGTCACGCCTGCGGCAATGTTGACTTTTTCACCCTCCGCAGCGGCCAGTACGATCACGGCAGACTTCATTTTGTCTTTGAGCTTGTCCATGGTGTCGCGCAAGGTTTTGGCGTCGGCGCCTTCAAGCTTGGCCACCAAGAGTTTGGTGCCCTTGACGTCGAGTGCTTGCGTCAACAGCTCGTCGCTTTGCGCGGCAGCCACTTTGCCTTTAAGGGCAGACACTTCTTTTTCGAGTGTTTTGACTTGGTCCAACACTTGGGTCAAACGCGCGTTGAGCTCGGTCGTTGGCGCTTTGAGTGCGCCAGCCGCTTGAGCCACAGCGTCTTCCAATGATTGCAAATAGGCCAAGGCATTCGCACCTGTCACAGCTTCAATGCGACGCACACCTGCAGCCACACCGCCTTCAGCCACGACTTTGAACAAGCCAATGTCGCCGGTGGCTTTGACGTGGGTACCACCGCACAACTCGCGGCTGGAGCCAATGTCGAGCACGCGCACGGTCTCGCCGTACTTCTCGCCAAACAGCATCATGGCGCCGGTTTTTTGGGCGGACTCAATGTCCATCACGCGCGCTTGTGCCGCAGCGTTGGCCAAAATTTCGGCGTTCACTTGGGCTTCAATTTGGCGAATTTGCGCATCCGTCACAGGTGCGTTGTGCGCAAAGTCAAAGCGTGTGCGCTCGGCATTCACCAAGCTGCCTTTTTGTTGCACATGGTCGCCCAGCACTTCGCGCAAGGCTTTGTGCATCAAGTGGGTGGCCGAGTGGTTGCGCACGGTGGCGGCACGAAGGGCCATGTCCACTTGGGCATCCACATGGTCGCCCACAGCCAATGTGCCTTGGGTCAACACACCGTGGTGGCCGTACACATCGGCTTTGATCTTCAGCGTGTCTTCCACTTTGAATTGGGCAGAGCCACTCACGAGCACGCCTTGGTCGCCCACTTGGCCACCGCTCTCGGCGTAAAAAGGCGTGGTGTCCAACACCACCACACCGGCTTGCCCGTTTTTCAACTCTGCCACAGACACGCCATCTACATACACAGCCACCACTTTGGCGGTGGCTTTGAGCTCGTCATAGCCCACGAATGCGTTGGCAGCACCGGTGTACTCCAAGGCTTTGTCCATCTTGAACTTACCTGCAGCACGGGCTTGGCTTTTTTGTTTTTCCATGGCTGCGGCAAAGCCTGCTTCATCCACGCTCAGGCCACGTTCGCGGCACACATCGGCAGACAAATCGAGCGGGAAGCCATAGGTGTCGTGCAGCTTGAACGCCACCTCGCCCGGCAGCACTTTTGCGCCACCTTGCAAAGCTGCATCCAAAATTTGCATGCCCACTTCGAGGGTTTCAAAGAAGCGTTCTTCTTCAGCCTTCAACACCGACGCAATGCGCTCGGCTTGTGACGCCATGTTGGGGTAGGCCTCGCCCATGAGCTTGACGAGGTCGGGCACGAGCTTGTGAAAGAACGGCTTTTTCTGGCCCAACAAATACCCGTGACGAATGGCGCGGCGCACGATACGGCGCTGCACATAGCCACGGCCTTCGTTGCTGGGCACCACGCCATCGCTCACCAAGAACGAGGTGGCGCGGATGTGATCGGCAATCACGCGCAGGCTCTTGTGGCCCAAGTCTTTGCAACCTGTTTCGCGCGCCGCAGCTTGGATGAGTGCATCGAAGATGTCAATTTCGTAGTTGCTGTGCACGTGCTGCAAGATGGCCGCAAGGCGCTCCAAGCCCATGCCCGTGTCCACGCAAGGCGCGGGCAAGCGGGTGACGCTGCCGTCTTCAGCCATGTTGAACTGCATGAACACGTTGTTCCAAATTTCAATGAAGCGGTCGCCGTCTTCATCGGGGCTGCCAGGAGGGCCGCCGGGAATATGGTCGCCGTGGTCGTAAAAGATTTCAGAGCACGGGCCGCATGGGCCTGTGTCGGCCATCATCCAGAAGTTGTCGCTCTTGTAGCGACCGCCTTTGTTGTCGCCAATGCGAATCACGCGCTCGGGGGGCAAGCCAATTTCTTTGGTCCAAATGTCGTAGGCCTCATCGTCTTCTTGGTAGACGGTGGCCAGCAAACGGTCGGCGGGCAGTTTGTAGACCTCGGTCAACAACTCCCACGCCCACTTGAGTGACTCACGCTTGAAGTAGTCGCCAAACGACCAATTGCCCAACATTTCAAAGAAGGTGTGGTGACGTGCGGTGTAGCCCACGTTTTCCAAATCGTTGTGTTTGCCACCGGCGCGCAAGCAGGCTTGCACCGAGGCCGCGCGCACGTAAGAACGTTTGTCAGACCCCAAAAACACATCTTTGAACTGGACCATGCCTGAGTTGGTGAACATCAGGGTGGGGTCATTGCCCGGTACCAAGGGGCTGGAGGCCACCACGGTGTGGCCTTTGGACTCGAAGAAGTCTAGAAAAGTTTTGCGAATATCAGCAACGGTAAATTTGGGTGTAGTCATCCCTAAATTATAGGTTTGGGTGTCACCCCAGAGTCATCACGGGCACTGGGGCAGCGGTATGCTCTGCCCCATCAAATTTGGAGACACCCTCATGGACATGAAAACCGAAGGTTTCGCTAAGACAGCGCCACTTTCTTTGCTCAACGACCCCACCCTGCTCAAGACCGACGCCTTGATCAATGGCCAGTGGGTCAAGGGCGCCAGCCGCTTCGATGTGCATGACCCTGCCACCGGCCAGAAGCTGGCCGACGTGGCGAACCTTGGCCCTGCCGACGCGGCCAATGCGATTGACGCGGCCAACGCAGCTTGGGGCGCATGGCGCAACAAAACAGGCAAAGAGCGCAGCATCATCTTGCGCGCATGGTTTGACTTGTTGATGGCCAACCAAGAAGACTTGGGCCGCATCATGACCGCCGAGCAAGGCAAACCGTTTGCCGAAGCCAAGGGCGAAGTGGCCTACGGCGCAAGCTTTGTGGAGTGGTTTGCCGAAGAGGCCAAGCGCGTCAACGGCGAAACCCTGCCCCAGTTTGACAACAACCGCCGCTTGATGGTTTTAAAGCAACCCATCGGCGTATGCGCCGCCATCACGCCGTGGAATTTTCCGCTCGCCATGATCACCCGCAAAGTAGCACCGGCCTTGGCTGCGGGCTGCCCCGTGGTCATCAAACCCGCAGAGCTCACGCCGCTCACCGCTTTGGCCGCCGCGGAGTTGGCCATTCGTGCCGGCATTCCTGCGGGCGTGGTGAACATCATTACCGCCGACAGCGACAACAGCATTGCCATTG
>JBEEJP010000165.1:0-4654 GCA_041169125.1 Pseudomonadota bacterium | reverse complement strand
GCATCAGCACAGACCACACAGCCACCAGCAACGGCGCGGCAAGCGCAAGCCACACCAAGCCTTTGCCAAAACCTGTTTCTTGCTTAGCGGTGCGCCAGCCCCAAGCGGCCATCAGCACACCAACAAGTGCCCATTGCACCGCCCCTGTGCGCGAGACCGAACATGCCACACCCGCCGCCAGCACATTCAGAAATACCCAAGCCCACGACCAGCATTGGGGCGTCATGCGCTGCGCTTTAGCCCGTGCCGCGACCCAGCCCAGCAATGCCACTAGACCTAAGCTGGTGAGCGATGCAAATTGGTTGCGCTGACGCAAGTTGGCAAAGGCATCACCCTTGAGGGGTTGGTTCACCCAGGGCGACAACTCGCGGGCCAAGCCCAAGTACTGCAACACACCCAACACAGCGCTGATGAGCGCCGCAGCCAACAAAGCTCCCACCAAGCAACGCAGCAGTGCCTCATCCCTCGCCGCACGTCGACCCACCGCGGCCATGAGCCACACACACAGGAGCGAGGCCACCAAGCCCGCCGTCAATGCACGATCCACCACCTCGGGCACCCACAACAAAGACGCCATCCACCACAACAGCAGCGCAGCACACACCACCACCTCTGCGCGGGTCCAACGGGGTTGCGCGACAGGCAGCTCCACCACGGCCAGCAACGCACAGGCAGCCATCATCCAACTGAGCAACAACGGAATGACCGAGGTCGATGGACTGCTGGCAAAAGGATTGAGCCACGGCAAGGCCACACACAACACCAGAATGAGATTGCGCGTGAAGATGCTTTGTCTGTCTGGTGAATTCATGTCTGGATTTTCCACCACCTACGCCGTTCCCTTCGTTTGATAAATACAAAGACGCCCCAAGGGCGCCTTTGTTGTCGTGAAGTCGCTGCTTATTTGCAGTCGCTGGGCACGTACTTTTTATCCAACGCGTCGCTCGGCACCGAAACCCCCACAAAGGCGTCCGTTCCTTTGGCCATGCACTTCCACTGCACGGCACCTTCAATCATCACGCTGGTCGCGCTCGGCGTTGGCAGGGCTGCATCGGTTGTTCCGCTTTTGGTAAACGGGACGAGCAACAAACTGCCGCCGCCCGCAGCTGCCGTGGTGGTGATGGTGATCACACCGGTGTTGGCCGCAATGTCCACATTGGCGATGTTCTTGGTTGCGCCACCAAAGGTGTAGCCCGTTTTGTAGCCCGACGTGGCCGTGGCGATGTTGCCGCTGTTGACCACGTCTAACACGTTGGTTTTGGCTGCCGCCGCGAGGCCCAAGCCTTCGCTCACACGGGCACGCACCATGTAGTCTTGGTACGCAGGCAAAGCCACCGAAGCCAGCACGCCGATGATGGCCACCACAATCATGAGCTCAATCAAAGTGAAGCCGCGTTGCAAAGAGTGTTTCATTGCGAGGTCCTTAAAGTGTTGGGCGTGAATTCTAGGCAGCGATGAAGAACTGCGAGCCCATGCGTGGGTTCAAAAAAAAGCGAGCGGTGAAACACCGCTCGCTTTTGGCTTGGTCATTCTCGAAAGAAATTACTTCAACTGAGCCTTGAGCAATTTGCCCAATTCAGAAGGGTTGCGCGTGATCGTGAAACCACACTCTTCCATGATGGCGAGCTTGGCATCCGCAGTGTCAGCACCACCAGAAATCAACGCACCTGCATGGCCCATGCGCTTGCCGGGAGGGGCAGTCACACCGGCGATGAAGCCAACGATGGGCTTCTTCATGTTGGCCTTGCACCATTGCGCGGCTTCAGCTTCGTCTGGACCACCGATTTCACCGATCATGATGACGGCGTCTGTGTCTGGATCGTCGTTGAATGCTTTCATCACGTCGATGTGCTTCAAACCGTTGATGGGGTCACCACCAATACCGACGGCGCTGGATTGGCCCAAGCCCACTTCGGTCAACATCGCCACAGCTTCGTACGTCAAGGTGCCTGAACGAGACACAACGCCAATACGGCCCTTGCGGTGGATGTGACCGGGCATGATGCCGATCTTGATTTCGTCAGGGGTGATCAAGCCAGGGCAGTTAGGGCCGAGCAACAAGGTCTTCTTGCCGCCTTTGGCTTCTTTTTCCTTCATCTTGTTACGCACTTCGAGCATGTCACGCACTGGAATGCCTTCGGTGATACAGATGGCCAAGTCGAGGTCAGCTTCCACAGCCTCCCAGATGGCAGCGGCAGCGCCTGCGGGTGGCACGTAGATCACAGACACGGTGGCGCCAGTTTCTTTGGCAGCGTCTTTGACAGTCGAGAAAATTGGCACGCCGAAGATGGACTCGCCAGCCTTCTTGGGGTTCACACCCGCGACGAAACAGTTTTTACCGTTTGCGTACTCGATGCACTTTTCAGTGTGGAACTGACCGGTTTTGCCGGTGATACCTTGGGTGATGACCTTGGTGTTTTTATTGATGTAGATGGACATGTTGTTTCCCTTACTTCACGGCAGCAACGATCGATGTTGCAGCTTCGGCCATGGTGTCGGCAGAGATGATTGGCAGACCTGATTCGGCCAAGATTTTCTTGCCCAACTCGTCGTTGGTGCCCTTCATGCGCACCACCAGTGGCACGGACAAGTTCACGGCTTTACAAGCGGTGACCACGCCATTGGCGATGGTGTCGCACTTCATGATGCCGCCGAAGATGTTGACCAAAATGCCTTTGACATGTGGGTTCTTCAACATGATCTTGAACGCTTCAGTGACCTTCTCGGCTGTCGCGCCGCCGCCCACGTCCAAGAAGTTGGCTGGCTCGCCGCCGAACAACTTGATGGTGTCCATGGTGGCCATGGCCAAGCCAGCACCGTTGACCAAGCAACCGATGTTGCCGTCCAAAGAGATGTAGGCCAAGTCGAACTTGGAAGCTTCCACTTCAGCTGGATCTTCTTCGTCCAAATCGCGGTAAGCCACGATTTCGGGGTGACGGAACAAGGCGTTGGAGTCGAAGTTGAACTTCGCGTCCAAAGCCATGATGTTGCCTTTGCTGTCGCAGTTCAGTGGGTTGATTTCCACCAAAGAGGCGTCTGTGTCCATGTAGCACTTGTAGAGCTTTTGCAGCACGTCAGCGGCTTGGTCGGCAGAGCCGCCAGTCAAACCCACCGCGTTTGCAATTTTCAAGGCTTGTGCATGGCCCAAACCGGTCAATGGATCGACCAAGTCGGTGATGATTTTTTCAGGGGTGGAGTGAGCCACTTCCTCGATGTCCATGCCGCCTTCGCTAGAGGCGATCACAGCCACTTTTTGTGTGGCGCGGTCGGTCACGATGGACACGTAATATTCTTTGTTGATGTCGGCGCCGTCTTCGATGTAGAGGCGACGCACTTTTTGGCCTTCTGGGCCTGTTTGGTGGGTCTTGAGCTGCATGCCCAAGATCTCGCCGGCAATGCGCTTGACGTCGTCGATGGACTTAGCCACCTTCACGCCGCCGCCTTTGCCGCGGCCACCCGCGTGAATTTGGGCCTTCACAACCCAGACTGGGCCGCCCAATTTTTGCGCGGCTTCCACCGCTTCTTGCACCGTGAACGCGGGGATACCGCGGGGCACTGGCACACCAAATTGACGCAAGATTTCCTTGCCTTGGTACTCGTGAATCTTCATGAGATCTCTCTTAGTAATCGGTGGATTTGTAACGTTTTGCACATGCACAAACTCCGAAAAGCCGCACAGCGCAAAGCCTTGTGACTGTATCATGCTGCATCGCGTCAAACTTCTCACTGGCTTACAAGAGCCCCTCTGCGACGCCCAACTTTTTGTACTTTTTGGCGACATCCATGTCTAAAGTCTTCATCGACGGCGAAGCCGGCACCACAGGTCTACAAATTCGCGAACGTTTGGCCACCATGCCAGCGGTGCAGGTGGTCAGCATTGACCCCGCCAAGCGCAAAGACCCAGAAGCCAAGCGCGAGCTGATGGCGGGTGTCGACATGGTCATCTTGTGTCTGCACGACGACCACGCACGTGAATCCGTGGCCATGATTGACAGCCTGAGTGGCAAGAAGCCCAAGATCATTGACGCCTCCACCGCCCACCGCGTGTCACCCGGATGGGTGTATGGATTCCCCGAGCTGGCCGCTGGGCAGCGTGACGCCGTGGTCAACGCCGAGCGCGTGGCCAACCCCGGCTGCTACGCCACCGGCGCCATTGCTTTGCTGCGCCCCTTGGTGGACGCGGGCTTGGTGCCTGCCGACTTCCCCGTGGCCCTGCCTTCGGTCAGTGGCTACTCGGGCGGCGGGCGCACCATGATTGAAGACTACGAAGCGGGCAAAGCCCCCTTGTTTGAAGCCTATGCCTTGGGCCTTGAGCACAAACACATCCCCGAAATCATGGCCTACACCGGCCTGAAGCGTCGCCCGCTGTTTGTGCCCTCGGTGGGCAACTTCCGCCAAGGCATGTTGGTGCAACTGCCCTTGCACTTGGATGAGCTGCCTGGCCAACCCAAAGCCGCCGACTTGCATGACGCATTGGCCAAGCACTACGCCCAAAGCCCAGACGGCTGGGTGAGCGTGCATCCGGCTACCGACAACGGCAAGCTCGACGCCACCGCGTTGAACGACACCAACAAATTAGAGATTCGCGTCTTCGCGAATGAAGCCCATCGCCAAGCCGTGCTCATTGCACGTTTGGACAACTTGGGCAAAGGCG
>JBEEJP010000164.1:0-4735 GCA_041169125.1 Pseudomonadota bacterium | reverse complement strand
TTGGCTTGTTTTTGTGAGTCAGCCAAAGTTGTTTTGGCAGCAGCCAAGTTCAACTCGATGAGTTGCTCAACGCCAGAGAAAGCCTTGTTGGTCAAACCCACCAAAGTTTCCAAATTGGCTTTGTTCGCGGCGATTACTTGTTCAGGTGTCAAAGTCATTTCATATCTCCAAAATTTAAAAGGATGTTCAAACTGCTCCGAACCTGCCCAAGCGGCGTTAGTTATGTTGCAGTGCAGCATGGGACGTATTTTAGAGACAAGTTTGGCTTTGACAAGGTTTTTGCCCCCGTTTGGTGCACTTTTAGAGCTGACAGACTAAATCCGGCCGCAAGCCTTATTCCACGCCGTGTGCCCAGTGGTTCTTCCATTGCAAACGGTATTGCTCGGCCAAGTCTTCGGACTTCAACACGAGAAAGTTCTCAGCATTGCGGCTAGCCGCCGAGTTGGTGAAGTTGAAACTGCCGGTGATCACAATGACTTGGTCAATCACCACCACCTTGTTATGCGCAATGGCGTGCTTGCCATCTTGGCGCAGTTCAATCTGCGCATCAGTCAACAGGCCCATCACATAGCGATTTGTGCTTTGGCTTTTTTGGTCGAGCAATACACGCACCTTCACCCCACGTTCGTGGGCGCGCACCAAAGCTTGGGCAATGCCGTTGTGTGTGAAGCCATAGGCCTGCACCAACACCTCGCGTTCGCTGGCATCAATGGCTTTGATAATCGGCACAGCAGCATTGGCGACTGGGGTGAAGTACACGCCCAACACCTCCACGGTCATCTCTGGCTCATCTGACTGCGCGAGAGCTGGATTAGCCATGAAAGTCAATGCGCAAGTGAACAAAAACACAAAAAATCTCATAGTCGCAATCCTAAACTGCGAACCACAAGTTTCTCGACTTTGACTTACACACGCCTCATGGCGCGGCGTGTGCGCTTTGTGAGTCTTTTTTTAGTCGGCACGCCAACACCACACACGCAGACCGCGCTTAACATTGGCCCATGACTCAAGACATCGAACAACTCGCCCAACAACTTGAACAACACCCAGACTACCGCGTGCTTCGCCGTCTAGTGCCTGGCCGTGTGTTCAACACGCCCGCCCCCGGCCAAAAGCTCAGCAAAGGCATCGTGCTCGACACCGAGACCACTGGCTTTGACGTTGCCAACGATCGCGTGATCGAACTGGGTATGTTGGCGTTTGAATTTGATCCCGTCACAGGTGTGGTCTATCGCGTCACTGATGTGCTGGACGAGTTGGAAGACCCAGGCTTCCCTATTCCACCTGCCACCACAGCTGTGCATCACATCACCGATGACATGGTGAAGGGCCTATGCATTGACGACACACGCGTGGCCGAATTTTTGAAAAACGTGGATGTGGTCATTGCCCACAACGCTGCATTTGATCGCCCGTTTGTAGAGGCACGCTGGCCGCTGTTTGAACAACTCAACTGGGCCTGCAGCATCAAAGACATCGACTGGCGCGAAGAAGGTTTTGGCTCTGCCAAGCTGGAATATTTGCTCACGACGCAAGGCTACTTTTACGAAGCCCACCGAGCCGAAGCCGATTGCTGGGCCTTGTTGGAGTTGCTCAACTTGGTGCTACCGCAAAGTCAACAAACGGCCCTGCTTGCCGTGTTGATGACTTTGAACCAACCGCAGCAAAAGGTGTACGCCATCAACTCGCCGTTTGAGACCAAGGACAAGCTCAAAGCACGCAACTACCGCTGGTCTGCCGAGCTACGCTGCTGGAGCCGTGTGCTAGCAGGTGAAGCCGAGATGAAGCAAGAACTGGAATGGCTCAAACACCATGTGTACGCAGGCCGCAGCGCACTTGTGGAGCTAGAAACGTCGGGCGGCAAAGTGCGTTACTCCAACCGCGTGGGCCATAAAGAAGTGGTGACGCTTTAAAAGCCGACGACAAAGCTTGCAAAACGCACAACAAAAAGCCGGGCTGACCCGGCTTTTTGTTTTAGTAAGTCACAGGCTGCCAAGGCACATGACAGGTTGGCACATTGGGGTAGTACTGCTGCGAGGTTGGGCAGAAATACGCCACACGGTTAGGAGGCAGATATGGCTGCTGCACCACCACTTGTTGCGGCATGACATAGCTGGGCGTACTGGCTGCGTAAATAGCACCGCCCACAATCGCAGCCCCCAGAACAGGCCCCACCCAATGACGGCCCCAATCACCACGATAGCCGTACCCCCCGTGATGACCGCCATAGCCACCACCGCCATGGCCAAAGCCATGCGCTTGTGCTGGCACAGCCAACACGGCAGACAACAAACAAGCGAAAAGGAGGGATGCGCGTTTCATAAAAAACTCACTCGGTTAAGAAGTGGTTCTACAACGCGCGGTGCGAATCAACGGATGACAGCTTTACAAAAACCTCAGCGCATCACCACCAGCCAAGGGCTGACACAGGTTTGCACCACCGGAAAGTACTGCCCTGTCTCACGGCAGTAATACGCCTCGACTGGCTGCGCCACGGGCTGACCATTCACCCATTGCGTGGGTTGTGGATTGGTCACCACCACAGCAGGTGGCGTGGTCACGATCACCGTCGAAGGCTGCACAGGACGTGACAAATAAATAGACGTCCCCACAATGGCCCCGCCCACCAACGCTGGGCCCCAAAAATAGTCGCCACGGTAATAACCACCACGGTAGCCGCCGTGCGGGCCATGCGCCATGGCCGTAACAGCAGTGGTCGTCAACAACAAACTCAAAGCCAAGGTGCGAAATTTAGTCATCACGTGCTCGCTTTCTTTCAATGCCCCAATTGTGATCTAGGCATGTAAAGAATTCATTAAGTTTTCCAAAGCCAATGCCATCTGCGCCAAGTGCGCATCTTGCCCTGCCAAACCCGACACCATTAAGCCCACAGGTAACTCACCCGCGCCATGACATGGCAAGCTCCAAGCGCAGCCATCCATGTAGTTGATGGCCGACGGATTACGCAGCAACAAGCGATTGACTTTGAAAAATGCTTCGTCATCTGTGAGCAAGGGCTCAACCAACGGGGCAACCATCGGAACTGTCGGACACAACATGGCATCAAAGCCATGCAGCGTTTGCTCGGCGGCTGCCATCCATGCATGACGACGGTTGTGTAACTCTAGGTAGTCTTGGGCACTGATGCCCTTGCCAAGCGCCATTCGCGCCACCACACGCGGGTCGATCGTATGCGCACCGCGTTCCAAGCGGGCGTGGTGCGCTGCATAGCCTTCGATGGGCGAAAAACCACCGGGCATGCTGAGGGCAGCAATATCGCCCAGGGCTTTGAAACCAATCTCTACCACCTGCGCGCCCGCCTCGCTGATACGACGCAAGGTGCGCTCAAAAGCGTTGGCCACCGTGGCATCCACGTCGTCCAACATCAAAGTTTGCGGTACGGCAAAACGCAACCCACGTAAATTGAGCGCATTGGTGGGCAACGGTTGCTGCGACAACACCGCGTCCACAGCCAAGCACTCACGCACCGAGCGAGTGATGCTCCCCACCGTATCGAGCGTGCGAGACAACTCCATCACGCCTGTGCACGGAATACGCGTTTGCGTGCTTTTGTAGCCCACCAAGCCACACAACGCCGCAGGAATGCGAATAGAGCCACCCGTGTCAGTGCCAATCCCTACCTCGGCCAAACCCAACGCCACCGACACCGCTGCGCCCGCTGACGAACCACCGGGCACGCGTGACTGTGCGGGGTCTGCCGGATTGGCAGGCGTGCCATGGTGTGGGTTGATACCCACCCCTGAAAACGCAAACTCGCTCATATTGGTCTTGCCGAGCACCACGGCACCTGCATCCCGCAAGCGCTGCACCACAGGTGCGTCATGCAGCGCTGGCTTTTCGCCTGCACACACCACGCCACCGGCCATGGTGGTCTCGCCCGCCACATCGATGTTGTCTTTGAGGGTGATGCACACCCCATGCAATGCGCCCAAGCTGCGCCCTACTTGAGCCTGCGCATCACAGGTCTGCGCAGTGGCGCGTGCGGTTTCGGCATACAGCTGGGTGAACACATGCTGCGCGGGCGCTTTGGATGCAGCATCTAGCGCATGCGCCACGCGTTGCACGGCAGAAGTGGAGGTGTCAAAACAAGTTTGGGGCATGCGCTGGATTCTGCCTGATGTGCGTCTGCTCAAGCCCCACTTGGCTGCACGCCATGGCTGATGCGTGCTAGCCTACGCACATGTCTGAAACAGCTGCCCCCATCGCACCCGAACTCACGCTTTACTACGACGGTCAATGTCCGCTGTGTGTGGCTGAAGTGACGTTTTTGCAAAGCCGCAATACAACAGGCCAGCTGGCTTTTGTCGACATCACGCAAGCGGACTTTGCACAAGCAGAACACCACATTTCATGCGAAGCCGCCATGGCGCAAATTCATGGCCGCACCGCCGATGGCCAAGTGCTGGTGGGCGTGCCCGTTTTTGCGGCCGCGTACAAACTGGCCAAACTGCCCGTGCTGGCGTGGTTGCTGTCGCGCAGCTGGCTGATGCCCGTGTTGCAGCCCTCCTACGTGCTGTTTGCCAAGCATCGGCAAGCGATTTCCAAACGTATCGGGCCGGGTGTTTTACGCTTTTCCAAGCATTTTTTACGCTGATTTGTGAGGTTTTTAAGGGCGGCTTGTTAGAACGGCTGATAAATTTGCGAAAATACCATCTTTGCCTCGAGAACTACAACGAATGTCACGCCCAGAAAAAACAGAAATCTCCAACGATGG
>JBEEJP010000163.1:0-4805 GCA_041169125.1 Pseudomonadota bacterium | reverse complement strand
ACAGGTTCTTCGGGGTCAGCACCCAGTGCCGCCAACTTCACAGCCACCAAACGGCGGTACTCGGCATTGGGTTCAAAGCCTTTCCACGCATTTTTGTAGTGTTGAACGGCCTCTGCCGGCTGGGCCTGCAACATGGCCAAGTCGCCCAAACGATCGGCCATCAAAGGGGCGAAGGCGTCTGGGGTTTTGGCGGTGAGCTGCTTGCGGGCATCGTCGTAGGCTTTGTCTTCGACCAACATAGAGGCCAAACGCAAACGCGCCAAAGCTTGGTAGCCTTCGTCACTGGCTTTGTCGATGACCCATGTCAACTGGGTTTTCGCGTCGGCTTTGCGGTCGGTGTCGTTGTACACGCGTGCTGCCAACAATGCCGCTTGCTGGGCATAGGTGGTGCTGGCGAATTTGTCTTTGATGTCCGTGACCGAACGGTCCAACAAAGCAGCGTCATGGCTCAGGGCGGCACGCTCCACGGTGTCATACAAGGCAGCCGCTTGTGCCGCTTGTTTGCCTTGGTACGACTGCCAGCCCATCCATGCGGAATAGCCGCCCAACACAACGATCAAGCCCCACGTGATGAGGTCGCCCCAACGCTTCCAAAAGTGCTTGAGTTCGTCGAGTTGTTCTTGTTCTTCGAGGTCGAGGTGCGATGCCATGGTGTGGGTACTTTGACTAAAAATTTAGCGGATTGTAGGGGGCGACTTGAAGCGGCCGCTCAAGCCGCAGCTGGCGACTGGGCCAACTTGGCTTGCACACGCGCCGTCACATCAGCCAAGGGCACGGCCTCTTGCGCACCAGCGCCATCGCGCAAGGCTTTGAGGGTCACTTCGCCACGCGCCAACTCGTCGCCGCCAAAGATAAGGCCCAGCGTCGCGCCACTGCCATCGGCTTTTTTGAATTGTGATTTCATGCTCCCCATGCCCTCGCCCGCGCCGGCGTGCATTTGCACCGACACGCCTTGCGCACGCAGGGCTTGAATGGTTTTGAATACGGTGGGCAACGCCGCCGCATCGGGCACGATGGCGTACACGTCTGGCCCCTGAGGCTCTGGCAAAGTGCCTTGTTCTTTGAGCAACTCGAGCACACGCTCTACCCCCAAGGCCCAGCCCACGGCGGGAGCTGGCTTGCCACCCACTTGCTCGATCAGGTAGTCATAACGACCACCCCCGCAAATCGTGCCTTGCGAGCCCAAGCTCTCGGTGATGAACTCGAACACGGTGAGGTTGTAGTAGTCCATGCCACGCACCAAGCGTGGGTTTAGCCGAAAGCTCACGCCACTCGCATCCAAAATGGCTTTGACTGCATTGAAGTGGGCCAACGAGGCCTCCCCCAAAAAGTCGATCAGCTTAGGCGCGGCCTCGACCACGGCTTGCATGGCGGGGTTCTTGGTGTCCAAGATGCGCAGCGGGTTGCTGTGCAAGCGGCGCTTGGCCTCTTCGTCCAGCACGTCCATGTGCGCTTCCAAGTGCGCAATGAGTGCCGCACGGTGGGCCGCACGCTCGTTGGGTTGGCCCAAGCTGTTGAGCTCTAGGCGCACGTCTTGGATGCCAAGTTCTTGCCACAAGGTGTGGGCCAGCAAAATCAGCTCGGCATCCACCTCTGCACCGGGAAAGCCCAAGGCCTCTGCGCCGATTTGGTGAAACTGGCGGTAACGGCCACGCTGGGGGCGCTCGTGGCGAAACATGGGGCCCATGTAGTACAGGCGCTTGCCGCCTTCGTACAACATATTGTGTTCAACCACCGCACGCACCACGCCGGCTGTGGCTTCGGGTCGCAACGTGAGTTGCTCGCCATTCAAGCGGTCTTCAAAGGAGTACATCTCCTTTTCCACAATGTCGGTCACCTCGCCCAAGCCACGCACAAACAAGGCGGTGGGTTCAACGATGGGCGTGCGAAGGTTGCGGTACGCGTGGCGCGCCATCAATTGGCGCACCTTCTCTTCCAACCACTCCCAATGCGCCGACTGCGGGGGCAGCAAGTCGTTCATGCCTTTGACAGCCGTCAAGGCTTGGGCTTTGGTGGGTTTGCTGGTTGTTTTATTTTCTGTCGTCACGATAGGCATGCGCAGGTGTTAACCAAAGCGCTTTTCAATGTAGTTTTCAACAATTTGGTGGAACTCTTGCGCGATGTTGTCACCACGCAAGGTCATGGCTTTTTCGCCATCAATGAACACGGGGGCTGCAGGCGCTTCGCCGCTGCCAGGCAAGCTGATCCCAATATCGGCATGTTTGCTTTCGCCGGGACCATTGACGATGCACCCCATCACCGCGACCTTGAGATTTTCCACCCCCGGGTACTGGCTACGCCACACGGGCATTTGGGCGCGCAAGAAATCGTCAATCTCTTTGGCCAACTCTTGGAAGGTGGTGCTGGTGGTACGACCGCAACCGGGGCATGCGGTGACACTGGGCACAAACGTGCGCAGGCCCAAGGCTTGCAAAATTTCAGAGGCAATCACCACCTCTTGTGTGCGTGCCTCGCCCGGCTGAGGTGTGAGCGACACACGAATCGTGTCGCCAATGCCTTCTTGCAAAAGAATAGACAAAGCCGTGGCAGATGCCACCGTGCCTTTGGTCCCCATCCCAGCTTCTGTCAAACCCAAATGCAGCGGGTAGTTGCAACGTTGGGCCAATTCGCGGTACACGGCAATCAGGTCTTGCACACCACTGACCTTGCAGCTGAGCAAAATTTGTTCGGGCTTCATGCCCATGCTTTGCGCCAACTTGGCCGAGTCAATGGCCGAGGTGATGAGCGCTTCGTACATCACCTGCTTGGCATCGAACGGTTGAGAACGCTTGGCGTTGTCGTCCATCAACTTGGCGAGCAACTCTTGGTCCAGACTGCCCCAGTTCACACCAATGCGCACGGCTTTGTCGTAGCGCATGGCCGCTTCAATCATTTGGCCAAACTGCTTGTCGTGCTTGTCGCCTTTGCCCACGTTGCCGGGGTTGATGCGGTACTTGGACAAAGCCTGCGCGCAATCGGGAAACTCGGTGAGCAAACGGTGACCGTTGTAATGAAAGTCACCAATCAACGGGACGTTGATCCCCATCTTGTCGAGCTGCTCACGCACATATGGGACAGCTTGTGCGGCTTCCGGCGTGTTGACCGTGATGCGCACCAACTCAGAACCCGCCAAGGCCAATTCTTTGATTTGAATCGCCGTGCCAATCGCATCCACCGTGTCGGTGTTGGTCATGGACTGCACGCGCACGGGGGCATCGCCACCGACGGTCACCACATGGTTGCCCCACGCCACACGCGCTTGCAAACTGCGGCGCGCTTTGGGTTGAGACAAAGCAATGCCGTGTGGGGACGGCAAGGTGCTGTCTTGGGTCTGCGCGTTATTTGCCATCCGCGGCTCCTGAGGCACTGGCAGTAGACACTTGGCCATTGGCTGCTTGCGCCGCTTGTGCGGCCACTGCAGCAGACTGCACAGGGGTCACCACCATATTGCCCGACAGGTTGTCGATGGCGGAGGCTGGTGCCTCTGTTGAAGGCAACGCCACTGCCGACGACTCCACAGGCACCACCACTTCGCCAGAGGCTGGTTCATCTTTGAACACCAACAAACCATGCAGCTCAGGCCAAAAACCAATCAGCAAAGCGACAGCCAAGATCATCACGGCGGCCCAGCGCATGGGGGTGAACAAACGCACCACCACCACAAAGCTCGATTGCGGCAAGAAAGAAGGTCGGTCCAACGGAAAGTCCAAGCCACGCTCATTTTTAGCGGCCAAACGCGACACATCTTGCCCTGGCAACAAAGCCAGCACGGGTGCTGCATCAACCTTGAGTTGGCGACAAACCGCCAAGGTCAACGCACGCGCAAACATGGCATCTGGCAACTCGTCTAAACGGTCATCTTCCAAGGCTTGCAGTTTGGTGGGCGACACCCGCAAGGCTTGCGCCAACACATCGAGCTTGAAACCTTGGGCTTCGCGGTATTGACGCAACAACGCCCCCGCCGTAGTGCTGGGGCTGGTCGATGGGGTGGTGTCTTCAGTCATTCGGTGTCAAAAGAAAAAAGGTGAAGTCAATCGTTGCGATGCGTGGCAGCGGCCTGTGTGAAGGCACGTTGCTGGCACAAAGCCACAGCTTGGGTGGTTTTGTTTGCGTATCGGTAAGTGGGCTGGGACAAGGCATTGGCAAACTGCGCTTGGGCTTGAACGAATTGGTTTTGTTCGCACAAGAACCTGCCGTAGTTGTGCTTAATCGCAGCCAACTCGGCGGGATGCACAGGTGGCATGGACGCCAGCTGCAGCGCTTGCTCAAAACTTTGCTGCGCCAATTTGGGGGTATTCTCGCGCTGGTGAATCAACCCGAGCAAGCTGTAGGCTTCGGCAAATTGCGGGTCGATTTGCAACGCGGCGCGCACTTCTTGCTGCGCCACCTCTGTTTGGTTGTGTTCGTAATACGCCGTGGCCAAACTCAAGCGACGCATGGCGCGTTCGCGTGTGGCGCTGGGCTGAGCTTGCGTGAGCACGTCGAGCTGAACCGTCGCTGAGCCGCATGCACTGAAGCCACAAAGAGCAGCGACACAGACTGAAAATCGCCAACGCCCCCGACTCATGACGACACCTGTGTGAGTGGAATCACGCGCTGCTTGGCGATGCGTTCATCCACACGGGTGCGGTCTTTCACATCACCTGCCAGCTGGCCACAAGCAGCGTCAATGTCGTCACCGCGCGTCTTGCGCACGGTGGTGATGATGCCCGCGTCACTCAGTTGCGCCGCAAACGCTTTGACTGTGGCTGCATTGGAACGTGTCAGGCCCGAGGCCGGAAACGGGTTGAACGGAATCAAGTTGA
>JBEEJP010000162.1:0-4811 GCA_041169125.1 Pseudomonadota bacterium | reverse complement strand
GTGAAGATGGATGTGGCCAAGATGATTGCCCGCAAGGACAACGTTGTGAAGCAAAACAACGACGGCATCTTGTACCTGTTCAAGAAAAACAAGGTCACGTTTTTCCACGGTCGTGGCAGCTTTGCGGGCAAAGCTGAAGGCGGTTACACCATCCACGTGGCGGGCAAAACCGAAGAGTCCATCACCGCCAAGCAAGTCATCATCGCCACAGGCTCCAATGCCCGCGCTTTGCCTGGCACCCCATTTGACGAAGTCAATGTGTTGTCCAACGACGGCGCTTTGCGCGTTGGCGCTGTGCCTAAGAAACTGGTCTTGATCGGTTCAGGCGTGATCGGTTTGGAAATGGGTTCGGTGTGGCGTCGTCTCGGCGCTGACGTGACCATCCTCGAAGGTCTGCCCACGTTCCTCGGCGCTGTGGACGAGCAAATCGCCAAAGAAGCCAAGAAAGCATTCGACAAACAAGGTTTGAAGATCGAGCTCGGCGTGAAAGTTGGCGAGATCGTCAATGGCAAAAAAGACGTCACTGTCAACTACACCAACGCCAAAGGCGAGGCTGTGAAGTTGGTGGCTGACAAGTTGATCGTCTCCATCGGTCGTGTGCCCAATACCATCGGTTTGAACGTCGAAGCCATTGGCTTGCAACTCGACGAGCGCGGTGCGATTGTGGTCGACGGCGACTGCCGCACCAACGTACCCGGCGTGTGGGCCGTGGGTGACGTGGTGCGTGGCCCGATGCTTGCGCACAAAGCGGAAGAAGAGGGCGTTGCCGTGGCCGAGCGCATCGCTGGCCAACACGGTCACGTCAACTTCAACACCATTCCTTGGGTCATCTACACCAGCCCCGAAATCGCTTGGGTCGGACGCACCGAGCAACAGCTCAAGGCCGACGGCGTGGCTTACAAGGCCGGCACATTCCCGTTCCTCGCAAACGGCCGTGCACGCGCTTTGGGTGACACCACCGGTATGGTGAAGTTCTTGGCTGATGCCGCAACTGACGAAATCTTGGGCGTGCACATTGTGGGCCCGATGGCGTCTGAGTTGATCTCTGAAGCCGTGGTCGCCATGGAATTCAAGGCATCTGCCGAAGACATCGCACGCATTTGCCATGCTCACCCATCTCTGAGCGAAGCCACCAAAGAAGCTGCCTTGGCAGTGGACAAGCGCACCCTGAACTTCTAATAGTTTCAATACTCTGCGTTGAAAAAGCCCGCTGGTTACAGCGGGCTTTTTTCATGGGCAAGGCACAATAGAGCCCTATGTCAGAGCACAAACCTGTTTACCAAAATTACCTCAAAGAGCTTGAGGCAAGAGGCTTTCAAAGTGACCCCGCTCAGTTGCGTGCCATTGAGGCGCTCGAGCGCTGCGCGGCTGAGTGGGAGGCGTATCGAGAGAAGCGTTCCAACTCTTTGAAAAAATTGGTCAATCGCCCTGCCATCCCTAAAGGGGTGTACATGTTTGGTGGGGTGGGGCGAGGTAAAAGCTTTTTGATGGATTGCTTTTTCGAGGCGGTCTCCATCAAGCGTAAAACCCGTTTGCACTTTCACGAGTTCATGCGCGAGGTGCATCGCGAGCTGCGTGATTTACAAGGCACGGTGAATCCGCTGGATGTGTTGGGTAAAAACATTTCCAAGCGTTACAAGCTGATTTGCTTTGATGAGTTCCATGTGGCGGACATCACCGATGCCATGATTTTGCATCGCTTGCTGGTGTCCTTGTTTGACAATGGGGTGGGCTTTGTCACCACGTCCAACTTTGAGCCCAGCGGTTTGTACCCCAACGGTTTGCACCGCGACCGCATCTTGCCTGCGATTGATTTGCTCAACGAACGCATGCAAGTGCTCAACGTTGACAACGGCACCGATTACCGTCGCCGCACCTTAGAGCAGGTTGATTTGTATTTGCAGCCTTTGGGTGAAGCCACCGATGTCAAGATGACCGAAGCGTTTAACCGTTTGGCCGAGTGTCAAGACGAAGATCCAACGCTGCACATTGAGGCCCGCAAGATCAAAGCGCGTCGCCGCGCAGGTGGTGTGGTGTGGTTTGATTTCAAAGAGCTCTGCGGTGGCCCACGCTCGCAGAACGACTACTTAGAAATTGCCAGCCAGTTTCACACCGTGTTGCTGAGCGATGTGCCGCACATGCCGGTGAACCGTGCCTCTGAAGCACGGCGTTTCACTTGGCTGGTGGATGTGTTGTACGACCGCCGCGTCAAGCTCATGATGTCTGCTGCGGTGGCGCCTGAAGAGTTGTACACCGAAGGGCCGATGTCGCACGAGTTTCCCCGCACGGTCTCGCGTCTGAACGAGATGCAGTCGGCAGAATTTTTAGCGCTTGAACGACGCACCGTCGACACGGGGTTGACATGAGTAGAAGCCTTTTTTTGATCGCCTGTGCGATGTCGGCTGGGGCTGTTTGGGCTCAGGCTCAAACAGCGGTGGATGTGTCTACACCCACGCCGCAAGAGCGCCAAGCTGAGGGGGAGCGTTTGTCTGCAGCCCGTCAGCAGATCGATGCCGACTATGAGAAAGCGCTCAAAGGCTGTTACCAAAATTTTGATGTCACAAGCTGTCGCCTGCAAGCGCGTGAACGCCGTATTCAAGCCAATGCCGCTTTACGTAAAGAGGAGCTGCGTTACAACGCCTCAGAGCGACGAATTCAAGCCGCAGAGACGGTGCAGCGCA
The DNA here is from genome assembly GCA_041169125.1 of Pseudomonadota bacterium. GTDB lineage: Bacteria > Pseudomonadota > Gammaproteobacteria > Burkholderiales > Burkholderiaceae_C > Limnohabitans. The sequence continues at coordinate 2,130 of JBEEJP010000162.1, read as the reverse complement.
CAGAGGAAAAAAACAGCGAAGCCAAGCAAAAGGAAATGCAAGCTGAACGGGCGCAAGCCATTGAAGCACGCAAAGACAAAGCCGATGCCAATGCGCAAAAGCAAATAGATCACGAATTGCAAGGCACCAAACGCGGTGAGTATGAGCAAAAGCAACGCGACGCTGCTCAACACCGCGCAGACCTTGAGAAAAAAAATCGTGAACGCACCAAAGAACCTGGAGCCCCGCTGCCAGTTCCCGGCAAATGACCCATCCGCTGCGTGATGTGGTGCAAGAGGCGTTCGCACCGTTAGGTGTGTTGGCGCGCGCCACCGATCACTTTCACCCACGCCAAGGTCAAACCGACATGGCGTTGGCGGTGGCAGATGTGGTGGCACTTGGGGGCAGTTTGGTGGTGGAGGCGGGGACTGGCGTGGGTAAAACCTTTGCGTACCTTGTGCCCGCCTTGCTCAGTGGTGAACGCGTGTTGTTGTCCACGGCCACCAAGGCGTTGCAAGACCAACTCTTCGCACGCGACTTGCCGCGCTTGGTGCAAGCCTTGAATTTGCCGATTCGACTGGCTTTGCTCAAAGGTCGTTCGAGTTATTTGTGCACGCACCGCATGGAAATGGCGCGCCGCGACACACAGATTCCAGACCGCCATACGGTGCACTTGCTCTCGCGCATCGAGACATGGTCGCTCAGCACACGCACGGGTGATTTGGCCGAATTGCCCGGTTTGGATGAGCGTTCGCCTTTGATTCCGCTCATCACCTCCAACCGTGAAAATTGCTTGGGTTCGCAATGCCCCAAGTTCAAGACTTGCCATGTCAATGCCGCGCGTCGAGAGGCTTTGGGGGCCGATGTGGTGGTGATCAATCACCATTTGTTTTTTGCCGACATGGCGGTGCGCGAAACCGGCATGGCCGAGTTGTTGCCCAGCGTGCGTGTGGTGATTTTTGATGAAGCGCACCAGCTCAACGAAGTGGGTGTCAATTTCTTGGGCCATCAGTTAGGCACAGCGCAGCTGCTGGATGTGACACGCGACATCTTGGCCACCGGTTTGCAATTGGCGCGTGGTTTGGCCGATTGGCAAGGTGTGTGTGCAGGCCTCGAGCGTGCGGCACGCGAGTTGCGCCTCATCGGTGGCAAACGTTCAGGCGCGGTGAAGTTGCGTTGGGTAGAGGATGCGCCCGAGGGCATTCACCCCGGCGCTTGGGAACAGTCACTGCAAGACGTGGGCGCTGCGTGTGTGCAAGCCCTGCAAGCCTTAGACACGGTGAGTGAAATTGCGCCCGACTTCATGCGTTTGCATGACCGTGTGGCCGAAGTCGCCAAACGTGTGGATGCGTTCTTGAAAGCGTGTGCACCCGATGCGGTGCGTTGGGTCGATGTGAGCGCTTCGCAAATGCGTTTGATGGAGGCCCCCTTAGACATTGCTGAAACCGTGCGTGAGCGTTTGATCAAGCCCGCAGAGCCACCCCCTTGGCATGACGCGCCAGAGGTGGAGGAGGCTGAACAAACGCGCCCACGCACATGGGTGTTCACATCAGCGACGTTGGGCGATGACCCGCGTTTGCGTTGGTTCACAGAGCCTTGTGGCTTGGAGTCAGCCACGGTGTTGCGCGTGAATAGCCCGTTTGATTACCCAGCGCAGGCGTCGCTTTACGTGCCTCGCGATCTGGTTCGCCCGAATGATCCCGCCCACAGTGCGCAGGTGGCCGCCTTGGCCAGTGATGCCGTGCGTCGTTTGGGCGGGCGTAGCTTGGTGTTGACCACCACCTTGCGCGCCTTGCGGGCCATTGGGGATGTGATGAAGCAGCGCCTCGAAGGTTCGGGGATAGAGGTGTTGGTGCAAGGCGAGTGGCCCAAGCGACACTTGATGGAGCGCTTTCGCGAAGGCGCGCAAGCGGGCGAGGGTGGTTGTGTGTTGGTGGCTTCGGCCACGTTTTGGGAAGGCTTTGATGTGCCGGGTGACGCCTTGCAGTTGGTCATCATTGACAAGTTGCCTTTCCCCCCGCCCAACGATCCCTTGGTGGAGGCGCGTAGCAAGCGGCTAGAAGCACAAGGGCGCAGCCCGTTCAACGATTACTTTGTGCCAGAGGCCGTGGTGGCCTTGAAGCAAGGCGCAGGGCGCTTGATTCGCACCGA
>JBEEJP010000161.1:0-4821 GCA_041169125.1 Pseudomonadota bacterium | reverse complement strand
CTCTGGCGTGTTGATGGTGCGTACTGAAACCAGCCTGTCTGTCGCGGCCAAAGTCGGTGGCGACATTCCTGCAGCACCTGCGCAAACAGGCGCGGGTTCAGGTGGCAGCACTGTGTCGGTGGTGGTGAACCGTTCGCCAAGCGCCACACAAACGGGGGTGATTCAAGTGCAAGTGGCGCCTGAGGCCGCCTCTGCAGGTAAGTCCTTCACCTTTGAACTGGACCCACATGCAGTGGCAGGGCACGCACCTGATGCACCCGTGAAGATCACACAAGTCGATGGCAAGCCCCTGCCCAACTGGCTGAGCTACGACGCCGCGAACAAAACTTTCACGGCCAAAGACCTCCCACCTGGCGCGTTCCCGCTCCAAGTCAGTGTGTCCGTTGGAAATACGGTCACCGTCATGGTTATTCAAGAGAAACCTTAGGCTACATCACCACCGAAAGAATCGAAACAAATGGTGTGATGGGCTCCGGCAAGATCTTGCCGGGCAAGGTTGCGGCATAAATATTGCATGACTTTTGGATTCAATTTGAGTTCTGAAGTTCATCAAGGTTTATGTCGCAAATTCGTGTTCGTGTGGTGGGAGCAGGCTTTTCAGGCGCTGTGGCGGCGCGGCTCTTGGCGGAGCGTGGCGCATGGGTTGAGTTGTGGGATAAACGTGCTCACATCGGTGGCAATGCGTTTGATACCCAAGACGATCACGGGGTTTGGATGCACCCCTATGGGCCGCATATTTTTCATACACAAAGCCAGAAGGTATTTGATTGGCTGAGTCGGTTCACCGAGTGGCGCCCGTATGAGCATCGCGTCAAAGCATCCGTAGATGGCAAGCTGGTGCCGATGCCAATCAATCGGACCACCATCAATCAGCTCTACAACCTCGATCTTGATGAAGCGGGTGTTGAGGCGTTCTTTGCTTCCGTGCGTCAGCCCTATCACCCGCCAGCCAACAGCGAGCAAGCGGTTTGGTCATGTGTGGGGCAGGATTTGTGCGACAAGCTCTACCGTGGCTATACGCGCAAGCAGTGGGGACGAGACTTGAGCGAGCTGTCGGCCAGTGTGGTGACGCGCATTCCTGTGCGCACCAACGATGACGATCGTTATTTTTCAGATGCCTATCAGTACATGCCCAAAGATGGCTACACGGCGATGTTTGAACGCATCTTGGATCATTCCCACATCACCTTGCGTTTGAATCACCCCTTCGATCCGACTGACGCTGCACACAAAGCGGGGTGTGATGCTTTGGTGTACAGCGGCCCCGTCGATGCGTATTTTCAATACACCTATGGTGCGCTGCCTTATCGGTCGTTAAGGTTTGAGCACACGCACCACACGAATACCGACCCATATCAACCCACGGCGGTGGTGAATTTCCCAAATGAGCAGGCTTACACGCGTGTGACGGAATGGAAACACATGACAGGGCAGGTGTGTTCTGGCACCACGCTCACGTACGAGTATCCGACCGATGTGGGGGAGCCGTTTTATCCCGTCCCCAGCGATGCCAGTCAGCAGCAATTTGATCGGTACAAAGTTTTGTGCGAGGCACAAGAGAACGTTGTGTTTATTGGCCGTCTGGCTGAATATCGTTACTACAACATGGATCAAGCCGTTGCGTCTGCGCTTGCCAAATCATCTGCATTGGCCTCCCGATTGGGCTTGATGGCTGAGGGAGTGTGATGACACATATCGATCAAGTTTTGATCTTGTGCCCCTTGGCCATCACGGGTGGGCCTGAGGCCATGCACCAACTGGCAGGCACACTGCGACACAACGGCGTCAACGCGTCAATCATGTACTACGGCGGCCCCAATCGTGGTCGCGTGGTGGTGAAGGGGGGCGTGATTCAAGGAACACATTCAAGCCAAGCGCAAACGCCAGAGTGCTACCTTCATTACGGTGCGCAAGTGGCCAGCACTTGTGAATTGAAGGCGTCTTTGTGCATTGTGATTCCAGAGGTTCTTCAGCAAAATTTTCAGTCGCTCAAACCTGCCCAAGTGGCGCTGTGGTGGTTGAGTGTGGACAACGCTTTAGAAGTTGGCCGCCCGATGCGAGAGCCTGAGAAGCTGAAAAAGTGGATCAGCAGCATTCCGTTGCACTTGACTCAGTCTAGATACGCCGCTGCTTGGCTGCACACCAACGGTCAGGGTGAATATTGGATGCTGACCGATTACACAGATTTGGCATTTACACAAACCTTGCCTGAGCTCGGAGACAGAAAACGCCAAATTTTGTACAACCCACGCAAAGGTGCGCCTTTGGCGGATCGCTTGCGTCAGCAAATGCCCGACTGGGAATTCGTGCCTTTGCAAAATTTCACAAAAAACCAGGTGCGACGCTTGATGCAAAGCTCGCGTTATTACATTGACTTTGGCCATCACCCCGGCAAAGACCGACTGCCAAGGGAGGCTGCTGCCTCGGGTTGCGTGGTGATGACCTTGAGGGCCGGTGCAGCGCAGTTCTTTGAAGATGTGCCCATTGATGCCATGTACAAATTCACGAAATCAGAGGTGGAGAGCGGGGTGTTGAATGCATCTCTTCGAAAAATCGATGTGGATTATCCCCAGCACTGGCAAGCACAAGAGCGCTATCGCTCACGCATCCGCCAAGAAAAGCAAGCCTTTGATGCAGAGGCACTGGCGATTTTTGGTGCATGAGGCAAAAGCAAACTGGGGGGCTAGCTACTTCTAAAATCAATAGGCTATGACCGAGTTCCTGTTCGCCGTCTATTTTTTGCTACTGATCGCCACGCTGGTCATCAAGACCCCCATCATCAAAGGGCCGTGGCTGTTTTTGCTGCGGGCTTTTTTTCCGAATTGGAAGTTCTTTCATGCGGTGGGGTATGTGCCGCATCTGTATGCGCGTTCTGCGGTGGCCTCGACTTCGGCTTTGACTTCGGGCGAGTTGCAATGGTCTGACTGGGTGTTGATTTACCCACGCCGTGTGCGCCGCCTGAGCCACCTCGTGCACAACCCCGACACCAACATTGGCTTGGGCCAACAAAACATGGTCGACCACTTTTGGGCCGACCTGCATGACTTGCCTGAAGGCGTGGACCCACGCACGTTGGTGAGCTACAAAATGATGCAACGCCTGAGCGACCAAGTGCTGCGCGCGCGAGATGTGAACTTCACGCACCGCCAGTTTGAGCTGCGCATGGCACTCGATGGCCGCGACGGCAACTTGGACACACAGGTGATGATGACCTCGCCCGTGGAGCACGCATGTTGAGCGCAGCCTTCTTGCCAACCTTCATCCAAGCCTTGGTCGACGCGCCCATGCTCATGGCCATCCGTGCCACGGAGCTGGTGTTTGCTTGGAGCCTGACCATTCAAACGCTGGAGTATTTGCGCATGGGCAAATACACCGCCAACGATGCCTTTTGGTCATGGCAGCTGCAGCGTGACGATATTCCCAATGCCCCTGTGCGGGCCTTGCTCGATGTGTTGTTCCAACCGCGTATGCACCAGCTGCATTTGTGGCTGCGTTTGGCCGCAGCAGTAACGTTGGCCGTGCAGGGCGCTTCGCTGCCTTTGGTGGTGTTTTTGTTTGTGGGCAATTTGCTCATCCTCATCCGTTGGCGCGGTGCGTTCAACGGCGGCAGTGACTTTTTGACCTTGGTGGTGCTCACGGGCTTGCTCATCTCGCAAGTGGTGGGGGCCTTTGGCAACGTGCAGCTGGGGTGGCAAGCGGGGTTTTGGTACATCGCCATTCAGGCCATCACCTCGTACTTCATGTCCGGGGCGGTGAAGTTGCTGCGCCGTGAGTGGCGCAATGGCTCGGCCATGACCATCTTTTTGAATGGCGCGATTTATGGCCCCTTGTCGGCCACGCATCCGCTGCGCAACAAGTGGCTCACGCTGATGGGCTCGTGGGGCTTCATCGTGTGGGAGATTTTGTTTCCCTTCAGTTTGCTCGACCCGCGCTTGGCCGCTGTGTTTTGCGCGGTGGCCGCCCTGTTTCACTTCTTGGTGTTTTGGTTCTTTGGCTTGAACCGATTCTTCTGGGCGTGGATGTGTTCGTTTCCCGCCATCATTTGGTGCAGCGCGCAGTTGAGTGCGTATTCTTAAAAATGGGGGACAATTTGATGCAATCCCACATCAGGAGACCACGCGCATGAAACCCTCTATTGCCTTGCAAATGCACCGTGAAGCCATTCGTGCTGTGGTTGAAAATCATCGTGGACGCAATGCACGTGTTTTTGGGTCTGTATTACACGGTGTTGATCACGAAGGCAGTGACTTGGATATTTTGATTGATCCAACTGAAGACACCACATTGTTTGATATTGGGGCTATGCGTCATGAGCTTTTGGAGTTGCTGGGCGTACCCGTTGATGTGCTGACACCCAATGCATTGCCTGATAAGTTTCGCCATCAAGTCATTGCTGAGGCTCGTCCTGTATGACAACCGATGAGTTGCGCCTTGCTGATTACCTAGGGCATATTCTTGAGGCCATTGAACGCATTGAAGAATATGTTTCAGATATCGACGAACTCAATTTTCTAAGCAATAAATTGGTTCAAGATGCCGTGGTTCGCAATTTCGAAATCATTGGTGAGGCTAGCATGAACATTCGGAAACATTACCCGCAGTTTGTGGCAGACCATCCTGAATTACCACTCTCTGCAGCTTACCAAATGCGAAATGCCGTTGCGCACGGTTATTTCAAAGTAGATTTTGAAATGGTTTGGAAAACCATCTGTAACGATCTACCGAACCTCTACAGATTGGTCAAAAAATCATCGCAATGATGGTTTTACGGAGCGATTTCCTCTATCGCTTCCATGGCTTCGGTCAGCTCTAGCCAACGCA
>JBEEJP010000160.1:0-4882 GCA_041169125.1 Pseudomonadota bacterium | reverse complement strand
ACATCGAGCCGTGAAGATGGACTGAACGTCTTGTTGGTCGAGGACCATGTGGTGAATCAAAAAGTCATGTCACTCATGCTCCAGCGGATGGGCCATTGCGTCACCTTGGCAGAAAATGGGCGCGTTGCCTTAGATCGATTGCAAGAGCGTCAATTCGACCTTATCTTGCTTGACGTCATGATGCCTGTCATGGATGGCCCGCAAACACTTCAAGAGCTCAGATCGGTTGAGAAACGTGAAGGTGGGCACAGCTTGGTCATCATGGTGACGGCACATGCCATGACAGGGGATGAAGAAAAATTCTTAGAGTGCGGGGCCGATGGGTATTTGTCTAAACCAGTTTCCATTGATGCAATGAAAGCTGAAATCGCACGGGTCATGGCTAACGCTCCGACTCCAAATCCGGTATCCGATTAAACGCAATGCGCATGGGCGCATGGTCTAGGCCTGCCTGTGCGCTGGCAAAGTACACCGTGTTTTTGCCGTGCTTGCCGTTCAAGGCGTCCATGGCCGCCATCAGCTTGCCGCGGTCTTTCACTGGTGATTGGGTCTGGTGTGGCAGGTGTGTGGTGTGCGCTGTATTCACTGTTGCCGCAAACAAATCAGGTGTGTGTTGCACCGCAGGCACCAAGCCGTGCAGTTGCACGCCCACGCTCAGGGGCTGGGGCCATCGGTGCAAGCCGTTGTGCCACAGGGTGTTGAGGGTGTGCAGCAAAAACGCGGTGTCTTGGGTTTCGCCCACCTGTGCGGCGCGCTCGTCTCCCACATGCCCACCGTTGGCTTTGCGGCTACGCACATGCACGCTCATGGCGGTGGCGTACACGTTTTGCTTGCGCAAGCGCATGGCTGCTTTTTGTGTCAAACGGTTCAGCACCGCCAATGCACCTGCGGGGTTGCGCAAGTCGGGCGGCAGCACATGCGAGTGGCCCAGCGAACGCGCCACCGTCTCACGCGGGCCGTACCACTGGCCACGCAGCTTGTCGTACATCTCGGCACCTGCCACGCCGCCCCATGCGGTGCGCAGCAATTCACGCGGTGCGGCGTAGAGCTGCTCCATGGTTTCAATGCCGCACGCATTCAGTCGCCGCCGCATGCGCGGGCCAATGCCGTTGATGGCTGACAGCTTGAGCGGGTATAAGCGCTGCGGCAATTCGTGCGCTTGCAACATCGTCAGCCCATCGGGTTTTTGCATGTTCGACGCCAGCTTGGCCAGCAAGGTGTTGGGCGCAATGCCCACCGAGGTGCGCATGCACTCGCCCAGCTCGCGCAGTACCTCGGCCTTGATGCGCTGCGCCAGTGCCACCGCTCGCTCTGGCTGTTGCCAGCGGCCTGTGAGCTCGCACTCCATCTCGTCAATCGACAGCACTTGGCGCACGGGTGCGATGCGGTCCACCACCGCCACCGCGCGGTGGTGCATCTCCACATACTTGGCGTGCTCGGCCAGCACGATGGCAATGTCGGGGCACAGCCGCCGCGCCTCGGCCACCCCCGTGCCGGTGCTGATGCCCAAGGCCTTGGCCTCGTAGCTGGCGGCAATGCAGCACGACGTCTCTGCCAACACCGGCACCACGCCCACAGACCGCCCGCGCAGCGCGGGGTTGAGCTGTTGTTCAACCGAAGCGAAGTAGCTGTTGAAGTCGACGAAGAGAGATTGCAACATAATTACTGTATTTAAACACAGTAATTTTTGGGGTCTTGTCTATGCTTGCATTTTTTGATAGCATTGTTCGCGTGAACACCAAGCACCGCAAAACATTGCGTGCTGTGTTTGCCAGACCCACATCAGCCTCGGTGGTGTTTGCAGACATTGAATCGCTGTTGGTGGCGTTAGGCGGGGAGGTTCATGAACGTGAAGGCTCTCGCGTCAAGATCATCCTCAAGGGCGAGCAATGGCGCTGCCATCGACCACACCCAGGCAAAGAAGCCAAGCGGTATCAAGTGGAAGAGGTGCGCGAGTTGTTAGAACGAATCGGAGTCAAGCCATGAACACCATGACCTACAAAAACTACATTGCTCGCATCGAGTTTGATGAGCGTGACAACATTTTTGTTGGCCGTGTTTTGGGCTTGCGCAGCATCATCAGTTTTCATGGCCAGACGGTGTCTGAGCTACGTCACGAGTTTGAAGTGGCGATTGATGATTTCCTCAATGACTGCAAAGCGCAAGGCGTCGCACCCGAGAGACCCGCTTCCGGCAAGCTCATGCTGCGTGTGCCGCCTGAAACGCATGGCGCGGCCTTGGTGGCGGCGCAGGCGGCTGGCAAAAGTTTGAATCAGTGGGCGAGCGAAGTGCTTCGCTCCGCTGCACACGCTTAAATACACCACCCCATATCCGCAGGCAAAGCCTCTAACTGTCTGAGATGCTGAATGGCCTCCGCGTCGGTGCGGTACATCTTGAGCGAGGGGTGGTCTTGCAGGCAGCCGGCGCGGCGCAGCACGGTTTCGACGGGGAGCTTCATGCCGCTGATGTGCAGCGTCACACCGCGCTCGCGCAGCAGGGTTTCGAGTTTCGCGAGGGCTTCCACGCCTGTGGCATCCACGCGGTTGATGGGCAAGGCAAACAGGCACACGTGGCGCACGTTGGGGTGTTGGGTGAGGTGCTGCATCACGGCGCGTTCAAGCGAGCTGGCGGCAGCAAAGTCCAGCTCGGCATCCATGCGCAGGGCGTAGAGGTGTGGGGCGAGTGGGGGCAGTTGCCACAGGTGGCGGTCTCGCAGGCTGCCGTCATCATGCAGGCCGACTTCGATGATGCGTGGGTGCAAGCGCGTGTGCAAAAAGTGGCTCAGGCCCATGACCACACCGGCCAACACGCCCCAATACAAACGCGGTGCAGACAGCAGGGTGATGACAAATGTGACCGCCGCAGTGGCCGCCTCGACACGGTCAATGCGGTAGAGCTGCACAAACGCACGCGGCTTGATAAGCCCCATGACCGCCGCCACCACAATGGCCGCCAACACCGACTGCGGCACAGGCTGTAACAGCGGTGTGAAGAACAAGAGCGTGAGCGCAATGACGCCCACCGAAAAGATAGTGGCCCACCCCGACTGTGCACCCGCATAGAGGTTGAGTGCCGAGCGGCTGAACGACGAGCTGGTGGCAAACGATCCGCACAAGCCCGAGGTGAATTTGGCCAAGCCTTGGCCAATCAGGTCTTGGTCTTGGTCCCAACGTTGGCCACGACGGTCGTTGTCAACCTTGGCGCTGGAGGCGGTTTCTAAAAAGCTCACCAGCGTGATGACCAGCGTGGGCATGACCAACTGTTTGAAAGCTTCCCACCCAATGAGCGAAGGCACAAACAACTCGGGCAAACCTTGTGGCAACGCACCCACCACGGGGGTGCCCGTGGCTTCTAAGCCCAGTGCCCAGCTGATGCCCGCAGCACCCAACACCACCACCAGCACGGTGGGAAAGGTGGGCCGCCAGCGACGTGCCAGCAACAACACGCCAAACGTCACCACGCCAAATAGCAGCGCCCCTAAGTTGACATCGCCCGTGGCGAGTGACGCCCAACCCGCGTTAAACCCCAGCAACGCTGGAATTTGCGACGAGATGATGAGCACCCCCGCGCCTTGTGTGAACGCCATCAACACGGGCGAGCTGACGATGTTGAGCAACCAGCCAAACCGCGCAAAGCCCAACACGATTTGCAACGAGCCCGTCATGAGCGAGAGCCACACCGTGAGGTTGACCCACTCGGCACTGCCGGGCGTGGCCATGCCGTTGAGCGAGGCCGCAATAAGGATGGAGGTGAGTGCCGTCGGTCCTACCGATAAACGTGTGGAGGCGCTGAACAACACCGCCACCAACGCGGGCAACAGCGACGCATAAATGCCTGTGATGAGCGGCATGCCCGCCAAGGCCGCATACGCCACGCCTTGCGGAATGACCATGAGGCCCACGCTCAAGCCAGCAAAGGCTTCGCTTTGCAGAAGTTGACGGGTGGGTTGGGGCCAGTTGAGAAACGGAAGCCAGTGCTTTGCGGAATGCATCTGCCAATCGTAATGGATGCTTTCCCTATTTCTGCTCAGGGATTTGCACAATGACTGATGCAAAGGAGATCCGATGGTTCGATGTATTCAACGGATGTGTGTGCTGGGTATGTGCTTGTGTGCGGTGGCCGTATACGCATGGCCGGGGGTGGTCACGCACGTGAGTGATGGCGACACGGTGTGGGTGCAAGCCTTGCAAGGTGGTGAAGCACACAAGGTGCGGCTGGTGGGCATAGATGCCCCTGAAATTTGCCAACCGTGGGGGCCACAGTCACGTGCAGCCTTGCATGCAGCGCTACAGGGCCAAGTGGTGGAGGTACGTGCCCACACGCGTGACAGTTATGGTCGCTTGCTGGCGCACCTCACGCGCCAAGGCAACGATGTGGGCGCGTGGATGGTGGGGCAGGGCTATGCATGGTCATACAGCTACCAGCACAACGCAGGGCCGTATGAGGCTTTACAACTGCAAGCGCAAACGCTGCGCTTGGGTTTGTTTTCAGATGCACAAGCGTTGCAGCCGCGATGGTTTAGAAAACGGTTTGGGGCGTGTCACTGGCCCACACCTGATGCGCTGCAGTGAGACGTTGCATTGAAACGTTGATTGAACTGCGTGGCGTGGCTCAGTGCTGATCGCCGCACACGGGGCAGTTGGCGTTGCGCTGCAAACGCATGGCGTGCCACGCCATGTCGCGGCCATCGAGCATTTGCAGCTTGCCCACCAAGCGAGAACCGATGCCCGCGATGAGCTTGACGGTTTCCATTGCCTGCATCGTGCCAATCACGCCCACCAGTGGGGCGAGTACCCCCATCGTTGCGCAAAGTACTTCTTCGGGGGCCTCACTGGGCGGGAAGATGCAGGCATAGCAGGGCGATTGGGCATCACGCGCGTCG
>JBEEJP010000159.1:0-4928 GCA_041169125.1 Pseudomonadota bacterium | reverse complement strand
AAAGAGAATTGGGTGAAATGCGCGTGCGCATCAAAGCCATGCGCCAAAAATTGGTTGATGGTTTGAAAGCCGCTGGCGTCAAGCAAGACATGAGCTTCATCACCACCCAAATCGGCATGTTCAGCTACTCGGGCTTGAGCAAAGACCAAATGGTGCGTTTGCGCTCAGAGTTTGGCGTGTACGGCACCGACACAGGCCGCATGTGCGTGGCTGCGTTGAACAGCAAGAACATCGACTACGTGTGCCAAGCCATCGCCAAAGTGATGTAACAGCACACGGCTAGCACGCTCTTGTGCAGCTAAAAAAAGGGCCATGAGGCCCTTTTTTTTCGTAGTCTCTCAACCCCATATGACAGAACGCATCGCGATCGAAGCGAACTGATAACCCGCGTTGAAAAACTCAACCGACTCGCCCGCCTCTGCCGCACCTGCGGCGTAGAGCAAGGGTAAGAAATGGTCATAGCTGGGATGCGACATCTTTGCAGTGTCACCTTGGGCTTGGAAGTCCACCAAAGCATCTAAATGCCCCGATGTGATTTGCGCTGCGACCCATTGGTCAAACTCAATGGCCCACTCATAAGCTTGGTTGTCAGGGGCTGAACGGTTCATGGTGCGCAGGTTGTGCACGGTGTTGCCACTGGCCACGATGAGCACACCTTGCTCGCGCAACGCGCTCAGTTGTTGGCCCAACGCAAAGTGCTCTGACGGTGGACGGTGGTAATCCACGCTCAGTTGCACCACCGCAATGTCAGCGGCAGGAAACACGGGTTTCAACACACCCCATGCGCCATGGTCTAAGCCCCACTCGGTGAAGTCCACCCCCACGGGTTGGCCCGTGTGCGGTTGGCGCAATTGCTGTGCAGTTTGCGCCACCCACTCAGGCGCGCCCGCCACGGGGTATTGCTGCTCAAACAGCTCTTGCGGAAAACCGCCAAAGTCGTGAATCGTTTTGGGGTGGGACATGCCCGTCATCCACCAACCTTGGGTGATCCAATGCGCGGAGATGCACAAGATCAATTTGGGCTTGGGCCAGCGCACGCCAAACTGAGTGCCCAACGCTTGCCAAGCGCGTCGATAAGGGCTGTCTTGAATCACATTCATGGGGCTGCCATGCCCCACAAAAAGCACAGGCATTCGGGTGTGAGGTGTTGATGTGCTCATCAAAGTCCAAGACAAATCGTTATCAAAAGTAAATTGGGGGACAGACTCCATTTTCCACCCACCAACAGCTGCTATATTGCACTGCAACATTTTTAACGACAAAACCATGCTTTACCAAATCTTCGAAACCCAACGTAGCCTGATGGAACCGTTCGCAGACTTTGCGCAAGCCGCCTCGAAGCTGTACGGTCAAACCAACTCTCCCATCGCCCAAAACCCCATGGCGCAGCGCGTGTCTGCTGGCTATGATTTGCTGTACCGATTGGGCAAAGATTACGAAAAGCCAGCTTTTGGCATCAAATCGGTTGATGTCGGAGGGACCGAAGTTGCTATCCATGAGCGCATCGAAATGGACAAGCCCTTTTGTGAGCTGCGCCGCTTCAAACGTTTCACCGACGACGCCGACACACTGACCAAACTCAAAGCACAACCCGTGGTGTTGATCGTGGCGCCTTTGTCTGGCCACTACGCCACCTTGTTGCGCGACACCGTGCGCACCATGCTGCGCGACCACAAGGTCTACATCACCGATTGGAAAAACGCCCGCTTGGTTCCGTTGAGCGAAGGCGAATTCCACCTCGACGACTATGTGAACTACGTGCAAGAGTTCATCCGCGACTTGCAAAGCAAGTACGGCAACTGCCACGTCATGAGCGTGTGTCAGCCCACCGTACCCGTCTTGGCTGCTGTGTCATTGATGGCCAGCCGTGGCGAAAAGACACCCATCACCATGACGATGATGGGTGGCCCGATTGATGCCACCAAGTCACCCACAGCGGTGAACAACTTGGCGATGAACAAGAGCCACAACTGGTTTGAGAACAACGTGATCTACCGCGTACCCGACAGCTTTCCAGGTGCAGGCCGTCGCGTGTACCCTGGCTTCTTGCAACACACAGGCTTCGTGGCCATGAACCCTGACCGCCATTTGAAGAGCCATTACGACTACTTCAAAGACCTGATCAAAGGCGACAACTCCAGTGTCGAATCGCACCGCGATTTTTATGACGAGTACAACGCGGTGCTCGACATGGACGCCGATTACTACTTGGAAACCATCAACACCGTGTTCCAAGAGTTCAAGTTGGTGCGCGGCACGTGGGACATCAAAAACCCACAAGGCAAGTTAGAGCGCGTACGTCCACAAGACATCCATGCCACCTCACTGCTCACCGTTGAAGGCGAGTTGGACGATATTTCTGGCTCGGGTCAAACCGAAGCCGCCCACAAGCTGTGCAGCGGCATCGTGCGCAAAGAGCATCACCACTTAGAAGTCAAAGGTGCAGGCCACTACGGCATTTTCAGTGGCCGTCGTTGGCGCGAAGTGGTGTACCCACACGTCAAGAGCTTCATCTTGGAACACAACAAAGGCGAAGGCAAATCAACCGCCAAGCCCAAAGCCAAACTGGCAGCCAAGAAAGCCGCATCTGTGGCCAAAGCCGCATCTGTGGCCAAAGCTGCCCCCGTGGCTAAGAAAGCGGTGGCCAAACCTACCGCCAAAAAAGCAGCCACTGCTAAAAAGTGAGTCTGGTCGAACAGCTCAACAACGCCCTGCCACAAACGCAATGCACGCGCTGTGGCTACCCTGACTGTCAGCGCTACGCCGAGGCCATCACCCGAGGCGAGGCTGACATCAACCAATGCCCTCCGGGCGGCATCGAAGGCGTTGAACGACTGGCTGCCCTCACCGGCCTGCCCGTCAAGCCCCTGAACCCTGAGAACGGTCTCGAAGGCCCTCGCACCATCGCCCTCATTGACGAGGCGTGGTGCATCGGCTGTACCCTGTGTATCGCCGCCTGCCCCACCGATGCCATCGTGGGGGCCAATAAGCGCATGCACACCGTGGTGGAAGCCTACTGCACCGGTTGCGAACTGTGCATTCCGGCCTGCCCTGTCGACTGCATTTCACTCGAACCGATTGACATCAACCTCAGTGGCTGGGCTTCTTGGCCTCAAGCGCTGGCCGACCTAGCGCGCCAACGTTATGACGCGCGCGGCGCACGGTTGAAACGCGAAGCCATCGAACACGACGAACGCTTGCAAGCCAAGGCCGTGAAAAAACTGGCCGACTTACCCACGCACACCAAAGGCACAGAACACGCCCCCGAGGTCGATCGCAAGCGTGCGATCATCGAGGCCGCACTCGCCAAAGCCAAAGCACGCCAAGCTGGAAAAGCTTGATATCCATGCACACACACCTCACTGCACGCAAAGAGCTATTGCTTCTTTTGTCGCTCGCCGGCATCCAGTTCACCCACATCGTCGACTTCATGATCATGATGCCGCTGGGGCCGCAGCTCACCAGCCTGTTTGGCATCAGCTTTGCCGAGTTCGGGCTTTTGGTATCGGCCTACACCGTGGCTGCGGGTGCGTCAGGTTTGCTAGCCACCACGTTTGTCGACCGCTTTGACCGCAAACGCTTGCTGCTCACGCTCTATGTGCTGTTTGCACTCACCACCGTGGCCTGCGGTGTTGCCCCCACCTACGGTTGGTTGATGGCGGCTCGCATTGCCTCGGGCTTTTTTGGCGGCGTGTTGACCACCATGACCCAAACCATCATTGGCGATGTGATTCCTTTTGCACGCCGTGGCCGCGCCACCGGCATTGTGATGACCTCGTTTTCTGTAGCCACGGTGGCCGGTGTCCCTGCGGGCTTGTTGTTTGCCAACCTGTGGGGTTGGCACACCGCCTTCTTTGCGATTGGTGTCATGTGTGTGGGCGTGGGCGTACTGACCCATCACAGCGTGCCCAAGCTGGACGCCCATGTGGCGCACGCCAAAGACAAGCATGTGCTGCATGCCATGGGCCAAGTGCTGGGTGAACACAACCAACGCATGGCCTTGATCTTGTCGGCCACCATGATGTTTGCCGCCTTCACCATCATCCCGTACATCACGCTGTATTTGCAAAACAACCAAGTGATGGCCCCTCACGAAATTCCTTGGCTTTACTTTTGTGGCGGTGTGGTCACGCTGTTCAGTGGGCGCTGGGTGGGCGGCTTGACCGACCGTCTGGGCAAACGCGAAACCTTTCAACGGGCCGTGTTGTTTTCGATCATCCCCATGTTTGCCATCACGTTGATTCAACCTGTGCCGCTGTTTGTGGTGCTGCTGGTGACCAGCACCTTGTTCTTCGCCATGAACGCACGCATGATTCCGGGCATGGCCCTGCTCACCTCTGCGGCCAATCCCAAATTTCGCGGCACATTCATGTCGCTCAACGGCGCTGTGCAATCGTTCTCAATGGGCGTGGCAGCATGGGTGGGCGGCTTGTTGCTGCAAAGTGAACCCAGCAGGCAAGTGACGCACTATTGGCGCTGCGCGGTGGTGGCCGCTTGTGCATCGTTGTTAGCGTATGTGTTGGCCAAGCGTGTATCGATGCACGAATGACGCGCTCACCTCAAACGCCCATGGCATGAAAAAAGCCGCTCAGTTGAGCGGCTTTTTTTGCATCTGCATTGAGCGGATGCCGTTGGCAAATACAGCAAGCTGTCGCCGTGTGAGCTTAGGCGTGTGACGCAGCCAAGGCTGCAAAGGCTTTCACCACTTCAGGAGGCGCCTGCACCAACTCGATCAACACACCTTCGCCACCAATGGGAAACTCGTCGTTTGCCTTGGGGTGCATGAAGGTGATGTCAAAGCCAGCGGCCCCTTTGCGGATGCCGCCGGGTGCAAAACGCACGCCTTGTGCGGTGAGCCATTCCACGGCCACGGGCAAGTCATCGATCCACAAACCAATGTGGTTCAACGGGGTGGCGTGAACCGCAGG
>JBEEJP010000158.1:0-4941 GCA_041169125.1 Pseudomonadota bacterium | reverse complement strand
GCTGACAGCAACTTAAAGCCCAGCGACATCATGGTGATGGTGCCCGACATGGCCAACTTTGCGCCGCACATTCACGCCGTGTTTGGCCGCTTTTCGGCGCACGAGTTGCGTCACATGCCCTACACCGTGGCCGACACCACGCCTCGCACCGAGCCACTGGTGCAAGCCCTGGACACCTTGCTGCAACTGCCCCAACTGCGCATCACCCGTGTGGAATGGCACAGCTTGTTTGAAGTGGCTGCGGTGCGTGAGCGCTTTGGCTTAGAAGAACACGACGTCGCCCAGCTCGACACCTGGTTGGCCGACGCCGGCGTGCGCTGGGGCCTAGACGCCCCGCACCGCAAACCTTGGGGCATTGCGCCCGACTTGGCTGACGCCCAACAAAACAGCTGGCTGTTTGGTCTGGAGCGTTTGCTGCTGGGCTATGCAGTCGGCGCTGCCAGTCAAGCCGATGCGCACCACACCCTGCATGCCACACCGTGGCAAGACACACTGCCGCACGCCGGTGTGGGTGGGCTTGACGCGCACGTGATCGAAGGCCTCCTGCAATGGCTGCGCCACACACACTTAGCGCTGATCAAACTGCGCCAAGACCACACCCCCACCGAATGGGTGGCGGTGTTGCAGCAACTCGTGGCGTTATTTTTCAAACCCAGCGACGAGGCCGACGAACGCTTGATTGAGCGCATCATGGCCCCGCTCGAAACTTGGCTGGCCGAATGCCAACTGGCGCGTTTAGACAGTCCACTGCCCTTGGTGGTGGTGCGCGAACATTGGATGGCCCAGCTGCAGCAGCCCGCCATGCAGCGCCGCTTTTTTGGTGGCGGTGTGCAATTTGCCACGCTCATGCCCATGCGTTCCATTCCGTTCAAAGTGGTGTGCTTGCTCGGCATGAACGATGGCGACTACCCGCGCAGCCAAACCCCACGCGACTTTGATTTGATGAGCGACGCAGCACACGCTGGCAGCACCGCCTCTCACTGGCGTGCAGGCGACCGCTCGCGCCGTGAAGACGATCGCTATTTGTTTTTAGAGGCCTTGCTGTCGGCCCGTGAGAAGCTCTACATCAGCTGGCAAGGGCGACGCACCGCCGACCACGAGATCAAACCGCCCTCTGTGTTGGTGGCGCAACTCATGGACTACCTCAATGCGGTGTGGGTGCGCGCTGACGCAGCACCCCACACGCCCGCGTATGACGCACCGTTGCAACCCTTGCATGCGTTTTCGCCCGCGTACTTTCGCCAAGACTCGGGGTTGTACACCTACGCGGTCGACTGGCAAGCAGCGCAAAGCCAGGCCCCCCTCGCACCCACGCACACAACACCCACGCTGACCGGCGAAGCGCCCACAGAGCTGACCCACAAACATCTCAACCGCTTGCTCAAGCAACCCGTCGACGTGTTTGTGCGCGACCGCTTGCGTGTGCACCTAGACACCCCCGAAGAAGCGAGTGCGCAAGAAGAACCTTTTGCACTCAACCACCTCGACAGCTACGCCCTCACACACAGCATCGTGCAAGCGCCCGACCCCGAGCATGCGCTGCACGTGTTGCGCCTCAGTGGCGCATTGGCCTTGGCGGGTTTTGGTCAAGCGCAGCAAGACATGCTGCTGCAACAACGCGATGAGTTGCTGGAACGTTTTGACAACATCGCCAAAGACTGGCCGCTGGATGTGCCCGTGCAGTCGGCCCGCTTCACGCTGGGCCAACACACCCTCAGTGCGGAATGGGCCAACGGCCAACATCTTTGGAAAACCAAACCCGACCAACGGGCGTGGCTGCAAGTTGACATGCGCCCCGGCTCGGTGCTCGAGGGCAAAGACAAAGCCAAGCAACCACGCGTGCAAACACTCACCACGCTGTGGCTCTATCACCTCATGGCCTGTGCCAGTGGCACGCCCACCACCAGTGTGCAAATTGGGCTCAACGGTGCGGTGCAACTCGATCCACTGTCTGCGTCTGAGGCCTTGGGCGAATTGCAAAACTTGGCCACGCTCTACCAAGAAGCTTGGCAGCACCCTTTGCCTGTGGCACGCAAAACTGCATGTGCGTTTGCCATGGCCTACCACACCCATCCGAACGAAGGCGAGGAACAAGCCAAACTCAAAGCTGCGCTGCAAGCCGCGCAACACGTGTTTGAAGGCAACCGCAACCTCACCGGCGAATATGACAGCAGCGCCACGCTGCAGCGTGTATTCCATGGCTTTGCCGATGTGCAAGAGGCATTGCCTCACATGGCCGATCGCCTGTACGGGGCGATGGTCAAACATGCCCGACTGCTGAGTGCAGCCCAAGCCCACGAGGAGGCCGACGCATGACGCACCCCGCGCAAACGCTAGACGCCCTCACCCTGCCGCTGCAAGGTCGACAAGTGATCGAGGCCAGCGCAGGCACTGGCAAAACTTGGACCTTGGCCGCTTTGTATGTGCGCTTGGTGCTGGGCCATGAGCGCGACGCCACGTTGTTGCCGCCACAAATTTTGGTGATGACGTTCACCGATGCAGCCACCGCCGAACTGCGCGACCGCATTCGCATTCGGCTCAGTCAAGCTGCCACTTACTTTGATGTCAGTGCACAAAACCGTGAGCTGCCAGCCGGCTTCCAACCCGACCCGTTCTTGGTGAGTTTGCGCGACAGCTTTGCATGCGATGCATGGCCACGCTGCGCGCTGCAACTCAACTGTGCTGCCGAGTGGATGGACGATGCAGCCATTTACACCATCCACGGTTGGTCGCGACGCATGCTGAGTCAGCACGCGCTGGACAGTCGCAACCTGTTTGAGCAAAGCCACCTCGACAACGCCGAAGACCTACAACGCACCTTGGTGCAAGACTATTGGCGTGAATGGTTTTACCCACTCAGCGCAGACACACTGCAATACATCACACCGCTCATCGGCCACGGGCCTGATGATTTGCTGGCCACGGTGCAAAGCATTTGGCGCGAGCAAGAGCGCACACCCAAAACCATCGAAGCACCCGAGGCCACGCCCAGACAACTGGTCACTCAACACATGGCTTGGCAAACCGACCTGCAAGCCAAAGCCACGCACGCACGCACCCTGTGGAACGACACCGTGTGGCAAGCACTCGAGGCGGCCATGGCCAGCAAGACCATCAAAGGTCGCGGCATCACGGCCCCCAACTTGGCACGCTGGTCACAAGCGCTCAAAGAATGGGCCGAGCAAGGCACACCCATCAAAACCGAATGGCTCAACCGTTTTGCCACCTGCGAGCTCACCGACAAAGGCTGGGCCGATGCCGCAGGCTTTGCCTTCTTCGCGGCTGTGCAAGACTACGTGGCCGACCTGCATGATGAGCCCGACACACACAAGCACATCGCTTTGCATGCTGCGCACACCATTGGCGTGGCCTACCAAGAAGCCAAAGCACAACGCGCCGCCTTTGATTTTTCGGACCTGCTGCAAAACTTGCATCACGCGGTGATGGCCGACGATGGCCGATTGGCCACCGCCATTCGCCAGCAATACCCTGTGGCCTTGGTGGACGAGTTTCAAGACACCGACCCTTGGCAGTACGGCACGCTTAACCGCATTTACGACCCCCACGCCTGCACCGATGCACAAGCACTGGTGATGATTGGCGACCCCAAGCAGGCCATCTACAGTTTCCGTGGTGCGGACTTGGGCACCTACCTTCAAGCGCGTGACGATGCGCTGGCACGCAACCCCCTCGCGCTGCACACGCTCAGTGGCAACCGCCGTTCCAGCGCTGGCTTGGTGAACGCGGTGAACCACGTGTTCACACAAACCGAAGCCCCGTTCTCATCGCGCATTGATTTCGTGCGCGTCAGCGCCGAGGGGGGCGTGGCCCCACTCCACCACACAGACGGCAGCCCCCACACGGCCATGACGGTGTGGCACATCCCCTGCGGCGAAAAACCCACCCCAGCCAGCACGCATGTGCACCTCATGTCCCAGGCATTTGCCAACCACATGGCGCAGTTGCTCCATGACGGTTTGGCACAACCGGGCGACATGGCCGTGTTGGTACGAGGCCAACAACAGGCCGATGCCATACGCGCTGCACTGCGCGAGCGCCACATACCCAGTGTGTATTTGTCTGACCGAAGCAATGTGTACGCCTCACCTGAGGCGCTAGACCTGTGGCGTTTGCTACGCGCCGTGGCGTCCCCTCGGCAAACGGCGTGGGTACGTTCAGCCGTCGGCAGCGACTTGTGGGCCTTGGCACTCGACGATGTGCTGCACCTCACCCACCACGAAACGTCTTGGGAAAACCTGCTTGAGAGTTTTCATCAATGGCATCTGCTGTGGCAGCAGCAAGGCGTGCTGCCCATGCTGCACCACTGGATGCACAGCCAAGGTGTGGCACAGCGCCTGCTGGCTCACCCGCAGGGGCAGCGACGCCTGAGCAACCTGCTGCACTTGGGCGAGTTGCTGGAACACGTCGCACAAAGCTTGCAAGGTGAACACGCATTGGTGCGTTTTTTGGGTGAGCAAATTCACACCCCCACAGACAGCGCTGACGCGCAAAAAATGCGCCTAGAAACCGATGCCCAGTGCGTGCAAGTCATCACCTATCACAAGAGCAAGGGCTTGCAATACCCCCTCGTGTTTGTGCCCTTTGCCGGCAGCTTCAAAACTGAAACGGCGGCCAAATCCAACTACACCGATACCGACGAAGACACCTCTGACAAAGAAGCGCCCTCCTCTGTGGAAGAAGACATGCGCTTGCTCTACGTGGCCCTTACCCGTGCGCAACGCGCGCTGTGGCTAGGCTTGGCTGAAACCTACGGCGACATCAGCGGCGACGCCACCAAAGGCACACTCAAGCAAAGCGCCACCGCCCAACTGCTCCAGCGCCAACAACGCGGCGACTTGGCCACACAGCTCCATGCTTTGTGGGGCAACTGTGCCGACATCTCAGTGCAAACCTTGCCAGAAGCTGCCCAGCAGGTGTACC
>JBEEJP010000157.1:0-5024 GCA_041169125.1 Pseudomonadota bacterium | reverse complement strand
CAGCAGAATCCAATCTACGGCCGAAATTGCTTGCATGGTGAGCGTCTTACAGCGTCAAGACTTGCGGCTGCAACGACAGCTGCTTGATCTTGCGCGCCACTTTGTCCGCTTCATCGCGGCTGGTGAAGGGCCCGACGCGTACACGCACGCGGCGGCCATCTTTGCCTTCAATGACTTGGGTGTAGGTACTGATGCCCGCCTTCTCTAGCTTGCTGCGCACTTCGCGCAACTTCGCCTCATCCGAAAAAGTGCCCGCTTGCACCACAAAGCGACCCGCGTCTTTGCTGTCTGTGGGTTTGGCGGCTTTGGTCTCGGCCTTTGCTTCTGCTTTCGCCTCTGGTTTTGCCTCTGCTTTTGTGTCAGTCTCGGTTTTAGGCGTCACCGCAGCCACTGTGGCCGCGCCAGCCACTGCCGCCACTACCGCTTCGGGCTTGACCTCCACTTTGGGCTCAGGCTTGGCTTCGGGTTTCGCTTCAACCACTTCTTCCTTGGCATCCAAGCCCGCAGAAGCCGACAACGGCTTAGGCGTTGAGGTATCCACCAAAGGCTTGGCAGTGGCTCGGTCGGGAATATCCACGGCAATGTCCACCGACACAGGACGAGGCTGTGTGTCAAACAACACCGGGAAGCCCACCACCCCCAACACGACCAAGACGGAGGCGCCAATCAAACGGTGACGCGCACGACGACGCATGGCGTCTACGCTCTCAGCGGGGGAGTTGCCCGCATTGCCTTGGGGCTCGCTGGTCGCTTGACCAGGCAGTCGAAACTTGAAAAAAGCCATGTGAATGGGGTCTCAGGAGCTCAAATGTGGGGCGTCTAGACGGGGGATGCCATTCGCCAAAATCCCCCCGACCGTGAAGAACGATCCGAAGACCACAATTCTATCAGTGGGGCTTGCCGCAGCGACCGCTGCATCCAATGCGGCCTGCGGGTTGGCGTGCGTGCTGCTCTGCGCGTCTTTGCGCGCATGGCTGGCTTGCCACAGCTCTTGCAACTGCACGGCTTTGGCCGCACGCTCGGTCGGCAAATCGCAAAAATACCAACGGTCCACCAAGGGCCCCACACGCGCCAGCATGGGTGCCACGTCTTTATCCGCCATCGCGCCAAACACCACGTGGGTGGTGGGATAAAAACCCATCGCGTCCAAGTTCTCGGTGAGTGCGGCCACGGCATGGGCATTGTGGGCCACGTCAAACACCAAGGCGGGTTGCCCCGGCACGATTTGGAAACGCCCTGGCAACTCCACCATCGCCAAGCCATTGCGAATGGCTTGTGCGGTCACCGGCATCTCGGTGCGCAAGGCCTCCAAGGCGGCCAACACGCCACTGGCATTGACCAGCTGATTGGCCCCACGCAACGCCGGATAAGCCAAACCGCTGTAACGACGGCCACGCCCCGCCCAGCCCCACTGCTGCTTGTCACCGGTGAAGTTGAAGTCACGTCCAAACAGCCACAGATCGGCACCCATTTCGGTGGCGTGATCAATCACGCTTTGTGGCGGCACGGGGTCGCTCACGATCACGGGGCGCCCCGTTCGCATGATGCCGGCCTTCTCTCGGCCAATGGTTTCGCGGTCATGGCCTAAAAAGTCCATGTGGTCTAAATCCACGCTGGTGATGACCGAGCAGGTCGGATCAATCACATTCACGGCATCCAAGCGACCACCCAAGCCCACTTCCAAAATGGCCACGTCAATCGGCGAGGACGCCATCAAGCTCAAAATCGCCAAGGTGGTGAACTCGAAGTACGTGAGCGACACCTCACTCCCCTGCGTACGCGCAGCCTCTACTTTTTCAAAATGGGGCAACAAGTCGTCGGGCTGCACGGTTTCGCCATGCACACGGCAACGCTCTTGGAAATGCACCAAATGCGGCGAGGTGTACACGCTGGGGCGATAGCCCGCTTCGAGCAAACACGCCTCCAACATGGCGCAGGTGGAGCCCTTGCCATTGGTGCCGGCCACCGTGATGACGGGGCAATCAAACTTGAGCGCCATGCGCTCGGCCACTGTGCGCACGCGGTCAAGCCCCATGTCAATGTTTTTGGGGTGCAAACGCTCGCAATGCGCGAGCCAACTGTCGAGTGAATTCATGGCGCAATTGTCGCCCAGCGTTTCAGGTCATCGCGTTTGCGGCATGATTCAGCCCTATGAGTAAAACAAGCTTGACCATTTACGGCATCCCCAACTGCGACAGCGTGAAAAAAGCACGCGTGTGGTTCACAGAACACGGCGTGGACCACGTGTTTCACGATTTCAAAAAACAAGGCGTCCCCGCCGAAGCCATCGACACATGGCTCAAAGCGGTGGACTGGGCCATCTTGGTGAACCGAAAAGGCACCACTTGGCGTAAGCTCGACGCCAACACCCAAGCGCGTGTGGTCGATGCAGCGTCG
The DNA here is from genome assembly GCA_041169125.1 of Pseudomonadota bacterium. Taxonomy (GTDB): domain Bacteria; phylum Pseudomonadota; class Gammaproteobacteria; order Burkholderiales; family Burkholderiaceae_C; genus Limnohabitans. The sequence continues at coordinate 2,627 of JBEEJP010000157.1, read as the reverse complement.
GCCCGCGCTTTGATGCTCGAGCACGCCAGCGTCATCAAACGCCCCGTGGTCGTCCGCGGCAAAACTGTGATCGTGGGCGTCAACCCCGAGGCTTGGGCAAACGTTCTTGGCTAAGAGGCTGCGAAAGCAGGTTTTACCGAGGCTTTACAGAGCATTCAAGTGCAAGCACTACACTTCAGCCAAATTCAAAAAAAGGGATGTCCTATGAAAAAAAACACATGCACCAATCTTCTTCTGCTCACGGGCTTCATGGCTGCACTCGCTTGCGCACCCGCTCAGGCACAAGAAGTGGGCAAAGTGATCTCTAGCACCCCCATCATTCAACAGGTGGCCGTGCCTCGCCAAGTCTGCAGCACCCAACAAGTGGTGACTGAGGGCCAAAAATCTGGTGCGGGGGCTGCCATGGGCGCCATCGCTGGCGGCGCCATTGGCAACAATGTGGGCCAGGGCTCTGGCCGTGCAGCAGCCACCATGCTGGGCTTGTTTGGCGGTGCCATCTTGGGCGACAAGATCGAAGGCCCCAGCGCCCCTGAGGTGCGCAACGTGCAAAACTGCAGCACCCAAACCGTCTACGAAAACCGCACCATGGCTTACAACGTGGTGTACGAGTTTGCGGGCAAGCAATACACCGTCCAAATGCCACAAGACCCAGGCCCCACCGTGCGTTTGCAAATCACCCCCATGGCGCCTACCAGCAACACAGGCTATGGCGTGCCACCTGCTGGCTCGGCACCGCGCTACTGAGCATTCAGCCTCACCCATTCAAAAGCCGCTGCCTACAGCGGCTTTTTCTTTGGCCTCATCCTTTAAAATCAACGGTTTTGCATCTAACCACCGAGTCGCACCATGACCACAGAAAAAATCGACAGCGTCAGCATCACCACCAAAGCCAATGTGTTTTTTGACGGCAAATGCGTCAGCCACGCCATCACTTTCGCCGACGGCACGAAAAAATCTGTGGGCGTCATCATGCCCGCCACATTGACCTTCAACACCGGCGTGCCCGAAATCATGGAATGCGTGGCTGGCTTTTGCGAATACAAACTCAACGGCTCTGACACGTGGGTCAAGTCCAGCGCTGGCGAACAATTCAACGTGCCCGGCAACTCCAAGTTCGACATCCGCGTGACCGAGCCCTACCACTACATCTGCCACTTCGGTTAATCCTGAAGGGCCAACACCATGAGCACCATCTTGCAAAACTTGCCCAAAGGGCAAAAAGTCGGCATCGCCTTCTCCGGCGGTTTGGACACGTCTGCCGCCCTGTTGTGGATGAAGCAAAAAGGCGCCGTGCCTTATGCCTACACCGCCAACTTGGGCCAGCCCGACGAGGCTGACTACAACGAAATTCCCCGCAAAGCGATGGAATACGGCGCTGAAAAAGCCCGCCTCATCGACTGCCGTACGCAACTCGCCCACGAAGGCATTGCCGCCATTCAGTGCGGCGCTTTTCACATCAGCACCGGTGGCGTGACCTACTTCAACACCACGCCTTTGGGCCGTGCCGTGACAGGCACCATGCTCGTGGCCGCCATGAAAGAAGACGACGTCAACATCTGGGGTGACGGCTCGACCTTCAAAGGCAACGACATCGAGCGCTTTTACCGCTACGGATTGCTCACCAACCCCAGCTTGAAAATTTACAAGCCTTGGTTGGACCAACTGTTCATTGACGAACTCGGTGGCCGCGCTGAAATGAGCGCCTTCATGACTGCCAATGGTTTTGGCTACAAGATGAGCGCCGAAAAAGCCTACAGCACCGACAGCAACATGCTCGGCGCCACCCACGAAGCCAAAGACTTGGAGAGCTTGGCCAGCGGCATGAAGATCGTCAACCCCATCATGGGCGTGGCGTTTTGGAAACCCGAGGTCGACGTGAAAGCCGAACAAGTCACCGTGCGCTTTGAAGAAGGTGTGCCCGTGGCTTTGAACGGCGTGGAATACGCTGACCCCGTTGAACTGTTCTTGAAAGCCAACGAAATCGGTGGCCGCCACGGTTTGGGCATGAGTGACCAGATCGAGAACCGCATCATCGAAGCCAAGAGCCGCGGCATTTACGAAGCCCCCGGCATGGCGCTGTTCCACATTGCTTACGAGCGCTTGGTCACTGGCATTCACAACGAAGACACCATCGAGCAGTACCGTATCAACGGCCTGCGTTTGGGCCGCTTGTTGTACCAAGGCCGTTGGTTTGACCCACAGTCCATCATGTTGCGCGAAACCGCCCAACGCTGGGTGGCCCGCGCTGTGACGGGCGAAGTCACGTTGGAACTGCGCCGTGGCAACGACTACAGCATCCTCAACACCGACAGCCCCAACCTCACCTACGCGCCCGAGCGTTTGAGCATGGAAAAAGTGGAAGACGCGCCGTTCAGCCCGCTCGACCGCATTGGCCAACTCACCATGCGCAACTTGGACATCGTGGACACACGTGGCAAGCTGGGCATTTACTCGCAAAGCGGTTTGTTGCAACTGGGCAAAGGCGACCATTTCTTGAGCCTGTCCAATGACAAGCAAGGCTAAGCCATGAGCGCCCTGCCCAACTGCCCCCAATGCGGCTCTGACCTGACCTACGAAGACGGCAGTCTTTTGGTCTGCCCTGTCTGCGCCCACGAATGGAACGCCGC
>JBEEJP010000156.1:0-5030 GCA_041169125.1 Pseudomonadota bacterium | reverse complement strand
CTGCGATGGTGAGCCTGAGCTATCACGATGCGGGGCGTTGGTTGGACGCGCAAGAAAACGTCGATCAAGTCCCGGCCCCTGCAGACGTGGTGGCATGGATGAGTGAATTCATGGAGGCGCACCGGGTCGTCGAAGCCAAACGTCGCAAACGCCCTGACAGCTTTCGGCCGTTGCAAGACCGCTTTGGCAACCCTGCCTCGGTGAGTACAGAAAAAACACGAGGCGGTGGTCATGGCCAATGACGATGGTTTCCTCAGCCGTTGGTCACGTCGCAAAACAGATGTGCGTGAAGGGCGGGCGCTGGATGAACCGCCACAACCCGCCGTCCACGTGGCGGCGCCTGTGGCTGCAACACCCGCGCAGCGCGCGTCTGACCCTGAAGTGCCCCATGCTCAGCCCACGCCCGCGCCCACGCTGGCGGATGTGCAGCAACTCACACCGGAGTCAGACTTCACCGGCTTCATGGCCCAAGGCGTGGCGCCAGATGTGAAAAACGCGGCCATGAAAAAGCTATTTGCAGACCCGCATTTCAATGTGATGGACCGCATGGACATCTACATTGACGATTACTCACAGCCCGATCCATTGCCCATGGCGATGCTGCGTCAAATGACCAGCGCCAAGACCTTGAATTTGTTGGATGATGCGCCCGAAAAAACCACCTCAGTGAGCGAGGGTGACAAACCCGCCGTAGAGCCAAGCCAAGTCATGGCACAGTCCGTCCCTGCTGACAATAATTCCAACCGCGAGCCCCATACGCATGACCACGCTGATTTGCGACTGCAACCAGACCCAACCCCTCGACCCGAAGGCGCTGAGCCAAAGCCTGTCTGAGCCGCTCACGCTGCACACGGCGCTGTGCCGTCGCGAGGCGGGGGCTTTTGTGCAAGCCGTGCAAGGCACGGACGATGTGGTGGTGGCCTGCACCCAAGAGCAACGCTTGTTTGGCGAGCTGGCGGTGGAGGCGCAAGCCAAGACCTCGGTCATCAAATTCGTCAACATCCGCGAGACGGGCGGCTGGAGCCGTGACGCCAAAAACGCCTCTCCCAAAATCGCCGCGCTTTTGGCGGCCGCGCATTTGCCCGACCCTGAGCCTGTACCCACGGTGACCTTCAAAAGTGCAGGGCGCTTGCTGATTTTGGGCAAGCTGGATGAGGCTGAACAAGCCGCAGCGCTGTTGGCCGATACCCTGAATGTCACCCTCTGGGCCCAAGGCCCAGGCGATGCGGGCGGTGCACAAACTCGACGCTACCCCGTACTTGGGGGGCAGGTGCTGCGGGTGGAGGGGTGGTTGGGTGCGTTCAAGCTGACGTGGCAGAACAACAACCCCATCGACTTGGACCTGTGCACCCGCTGCAACGCCTGTGTGGCCGCTTGCCCTGAGCAAGCGATTGGTTTGGACTACCAAGTGGACCTGAGTAAGTGCAGCGCGCACCGCGACTGCGTGACGGCTTGCGGTGCAGTGGGGGCCATCAACTTTCAACGCCAAGCCTCAGAAGAAACGGCGGAGTTTGATTTGGTGCTCGACTTGCGTGAGCACACGGCGTTCAACCGCCATGCGCTGCCGCAAGGCTATTTCCGTGGCGCAACGCCAGCCAATGTGCTGCGCCTGCGTGAACTGGTGGGCGAGTTTGAAAAGCCCAAGTTTTTTGAATACAAACAAAAGCTCTGCTCCCACAGTCGCAACGAAAAAGTAGGCTGCAACGCCTGTGTTGACATTTGCTCGGCCGAGGCCGTCAGCTCAGACACGGCGCGCCAACAAATCAAAGTCAACCCCAATCTGTGTGTGGGCTGCGGTGCTTGCACCACGGTGTGTCCGACGGGCGCATTGACCTACGCGTACCCGCGTGCCAGCGAGCAAGGCACGAAACTCAAAACGCTGCTGAGCACATACCAAAAAGCCGGTGGCAAAGATGCGGTCCTCTTGCTGCACAGCCAAGAGGCCGGTCAAGCGTTGGTGAATGAACTGGGGCGTGCCGCGCAGCTCAAAGTTGCGCAAGGTTTGCCCGCGCATGTGATTCCTGTGTCTTTGTGGCACACCGCCAGCCTTGGCTTGGAGGTGTGGCTCACAGCGTTGGCTTATGGTGCGGCGCAAGTGTTGGTGTTGCAAACAGCCGAAGAAGCACCGCAATACGCCGAAGGCTTGCAAGCGCAAATGGCCCAAGCCCAAGCGCTGCTTGAAGGGCTGGGCTATGCCTCATCCAATCAACCACCGGTGCAACTGGTGCGTGCCACACAGGCCACGGAGTTGGATGCTGAGTTGCAACGCCTCACCACCGGCGCCCAACGCCTGAGTTGCACCGTGCCTGCGGCTACTTTTGCTGTGACTGCGCAAAAGCGCAGCACCTTGAGTTTGGTGATCGACCACTTGCTCGAACACGCACCGGTCTTGAAAGCTGCCCATGCCCCTGAGGCTTTGGCGTTGCCCCAAGACGGTTCACTCTTGGGTTCAGTGGACGTCAACAAAGACAGCTGCACCTTGTGCATGAGTTGCGTCAGTGCCTGTCCGGCCCAAGCCTTGCAAGACAACCAGCAAACGCCTCAGCTGCGCTTTGTTGAGAAAAACTGTGTGCAGTGCGGCTTGTGCGTCAGCACCTGCCCAGAAAAAGCGCTCAGCCTCGTGCCACGTTTGTTGCTCACACCGCAACGCAAAGAAGTGCGCGTGCTCAATGAAACCCAACCCTACGGCTGTGTGCGCTGCGGCAAACCGTTTGGCACACTCAAAGGCGTTGAGGCCATGATGGCTAAGTTGGCGGGCCATGCCATGTTCCAAGGCGCGGCGCTGGAACGTCTCAAAATGTGCGGCGATTGCCGCGTGATTGACATCTACTCGTCCGACGACGAGCAAAAAATCTTGTAAGCCGTTTATGACCGACCTTCACCTGTCTTCCGCTCTTGACGAAGAAACCGCACGCGCCGAGTTGTACGGTTTGATTTCTGAGTTGTTCTATGCGCCCCCGCGACCCGAGTTGCTGGCGCAATTGCGCGTGGCTGCCACCGATGCCCCGACCTCGGGGGGCTTTTTGGAAGAGCCGTGGCGTCAGCTCGTGGGCGTGGCCCGCGACATGGATGACAAGAGCATTCACAACGAGCACCACACCTTGTTTGGCGGTGTGGGCAAGCCCGAGGTGTATGTGTACGCCTCGCACTTCTTGACCGGTTTTTTGAATGAAAAACCCTTGGCCCAACTGCGCACCGATTTGGCCGCATTGGGTTTAGGGCGTGACGACACCACCATGTCGGAGACCGAAGACCATGTGTCGTATGTGTTTGAAGTCATGCGTTTTTTGGTCGCGGGCGACGATGTGTCCGTGTCCAACCTGACGCAACAGGCGAAATTTTTTGCCGCGCACGTGCAAACCTGGGTGCCCGCTTTTTGCGATGCCTTGCAGGCGACGCCGCGCGCTCGCTTCTACGCTGCGTTGGCTGAACTCACCCGTGCATTCGTCAGTGTCGAAGCGCAAGGCTTTGACATGCTGGCTTAAAAATACGGCGCTGGCTGTCGTTATTTTTTCTTTTGATGACTGTCATGACGCCTAGGTGACATAGTCCTAAGGTCTCATTGTTTTTTAAGCGTGATTGTGGTTAATCCGCTCTAGACAAACGCACTTCATTGGTACAGTATGCAAAGTTGTGCATAAGCACATCCAAAGAGGAGCTCACAATGAAAAAAGAACAAACCACCGATCAAGCGACCCCATCGCGTCGTGGCTTTTTTATGGGTGCCGCCGCTGCAGGTGCAGCCGCCGCAGCCGTCACGGCGATGCCTGGCATCCACACCCCCTCCGCAGAATTGAACCCACTCCCACCCGCGCCTGAAAACGGTGGCGGTTACAGCTTGAGCGAACACGTCAAGCGTTACTACCAGACCACCCGCGTCTGAAGGAGCCTCACATGTTGTTGACACGTAAATCCGATTCAACTGCCTCCACCTCTGGTAGCTCTGCCTTCGTTGGGCGCTTGCAGCGTGGTTTGTCGCAAGCCTTGCCTACCTTGGACCGTCGTGGCTTTTTGCGCCGCTCCGGTTTGGGCATTGGTGTGGGCTTGGCAGCCACGCAACTGAGCTTGGTCAAAAAAGCCAACGCTTCAGGCAGCATGGTGAGCGACGGCAAAGGCAAGATTGAAGTCAAGCGCACCGTGTGTACCCACTGCTCGGTCGGCTGTGCTGTCGACGCCGTGGTTGAAAACGGTGTGTGGGTGCGCCAAGAAGCGGTGTTTGATTCCCCCATCAACCTCGGTGCGCATTGCGCCAAGGGGGCCGCTTTGCGTGAGCACGGCCACGGTGAGTTCCGTTTGCGCTACCCCATGAAGTTGGTCAACGGCAAGTACGAGCGCATCAGCTGGGACACTGCCTTGGACGAAATCAGCGCCAAATTGCTGGACCTGCGTAAAACCTCGGGCCCTGACAGCGTGTACTGGATCGGCTCATCGAAACACAACAACGAACAAGCCTATTTGCTGCGCAAGTTTGTGAGCTACTTTGGCTCTAACAACTGTGACCACCAAGCCCGTATTTGTCACTCCACCACGGTGGCGGGTGTGGCCAACACCTGGGGTTATGGCGCCATGACCAACTCGTACAACGACATGCAAAACAGCAAGGTCGCTTTGTACATTGGCTCCAACGCCGCAGAAGCGCACCCCGTGTCGATGTTGCACATGCTGCACGCCAAAGAAAACGGCTGCAAGATGATCGTGGTTGACCCACGCTTCACACGTACCGCAGCCAAGGCCGACGAGTATGTGCGCATTCGCTCAGGCTCAGACATTCCTTTCTTGTTTGGGCTCTTGCACATCATTTTCAAGAACGGCTGGGAAGACAAAAAGTACATCAACGACCGTGTGTTCGGTATGGACAAGGTCAAAGAAGAAGTCTTGGCCAAGTGGACACCAGAAGCTGTGCAAGAAGCTTGCGGCGTGAGCCCAGAGCAAATGCTCAAAGTGGCCACGATGCTGCACGAAAACAACCCCGGCACCATCGTGTGGTGTATGGGCCAAACCCAGCACAGCATTGGTAATGCGATGGTGCG
>JBEEJP010000155.1:0-5072 GCA_041169125.1 Pseudomonadota bacterium | reverse complement strand
CTCCAAATTCGATAAGGGAAGCACACCAGCTTCCCTTTTTCGTCAAAGTCATGGCGCGATAGCAAAGCGGTTATGCACCGGATTGCAAATCCGTTTAGCCCAGTTCGACTCTGGGTCGCGCCTCCATCAAATTAATGCAACTGCTTCACGGCGGTTGCATTTTTTTTTGCTTACACACTTTGCACAAAATCCAGGACCCACCCTAATCTGTTATTTCAGAGGCGGGTTGTACTGTTACGCCTACATTTAGCGTGTGGCTAGCTCCGCCATGAATTACGCCACGTACAGGTGATACATCGGCGTAGTCCCGACCTGTAGCTAAGGTGACAAAGTCAATCCCGGGCGAGAGTAGGCCCCATCGGTCATTAGTGGGGTCGAGGTCAAACCATTGGCCGTGTGTGGCGAGCTTGCCGTCTTCTTGCACGTCCGGCACATAGATCGACACCCACGCGTGCGAGGCATCGCTGCCGATCAGGCGAGTTTTACCTTCAGGCACTTCAGTGACCAAATAGCCGCTGACATAACGGGCGGCCAAACCGAGTGTACGCAAACAACTCAACAAAATGTGCGCAAAGTCTTGACACACGCCTTGGCGTTTTCTTAGGGCTTCGAGTGCTGGTGTATTCACATCGGTGCTGGCCGAGGCGTAGGTGAACTCGGTGTGGATGCGGTGCATCAAATCGCACGCAGCGATCAACACGGGGCGGCTTGGGGTGAAGCTGGCACGGGCGTACTCTGCAAAGTCGGGGTGCGGTTGCACATAGGTGGAGGCAAACACAAATTCGGTGGCTGCATCCCATGCCGCACCTGCGTGGTACACAAAATGGGCGCGCACTTTTTCCCATGCCGGTGTGTCCAGCGCTTGCACAGGCGGATAGGGCAAAAAGTGGGTGTCCACCACGCTGTGGGCCGTGATGGTCAAGACTTCGTGTGCAACGGGCAGCGAGAAGAAGGTGCGCACGTTGCCATACACATCGACAGCATCTTTTCGGCTGACGGGTTCGGGGCTGATGTGCAACGACGCTTCGCTGACGGTTTGCGTCTCAGAGCTATGGGGCAGCAAATGCACCATGTGCTGCGCGGTGCTGACCAATGGGTCGTAGCGGTAGGTGGTGGTGTGGGTGATGTGCAGCAGCATGTCTTAGGCCCCCACGCTGTCTGCATCATCGGTGTGGTTGAAGTAGTGCGCACCAATCGCGTCCGACACTTGCCACGCGGCCTCTGTGCAGTGGTTCAAACAGTCACGCAGATGGGCATACACACCGGCATCATTGGCAGTGCACAACGCCACCAAATCGGTGTCTTGCAAATTGGGCACCAAGCGTGCCAAGGCGTCGGCTTGCCCCATTGGCGTGTTGGCCAGCTTGGACAAACGGCCACGCAGCGTGCGGGCTACCCATGCGAGTGAGCGTGGGTTTTCATCGTCTTGCACCAACAGGTTAATCAGCGGTGCCAGCTCTCGGCTTTGCGGGTATTGCGCGTGGAAGGTGATGGTGCTGTCAAACAATGACAGCAGCGCCGCAAAGTGTGAGGTGTTGTCTTGTGTTGTCTGCGAGTCCTCGGCGGTGCTGTCAAACACGCCCACTTCGACGGCCAGCTCGAGTGCGGAGGACAAAAAACCCAAACGCTCCACATGGCGGCCAATGCTGAGCAACTGCCAGCCGTCGTCACGTGTCATGCGGTCGGTTTGTCCGCCGGTGATGCCTGCCAGTGCAGCACTGGCGGTGTCGAGTGCTTGCATGGCTTGTACGGCAGAGAATTTGCCGGGGGTGCCCGCGTGTGCGCAATCGGTGTTGAATTGGTGGACGCAGTTCACAATCGCATTCCACAACTCGGTGGACAAGCGTTCGCGTAAGGAGGAGGCCGCTTGCTGCAGGGCGCGCAAGTTGTAGCCCACGCTGGTGCTGTGCTTACCTTCGTTGAGTCCCGCGATGAGGGCGCGCTCAAACACGCGGCGGCGGCTACCCATCTGGGTGGTGGTTTTGGTGTCGCCTGTGCTGTGTGTGGCGGGCAGCCCTTCGGGGACCAAGCCTTCACGTTGTGCCATCTGCTGCAACCAAGCCCACAGATTGTGCGAAGCGGGTGTTTCGCTGTTGAGCGCTTCAAAGCACAAGCGCACCAAGCGAACCATGTTTTCGCTGCGCTCGGTGTAGCGGCCCAGCCAATACAAGTTTTCGCCTGAACGGCTGGTGACTCTGCGCTCACGGTGTTTGAACTCGGCGGCCGAGTGGTATTGGGGAAGCAAGCTGCTGCGGTCGACATCGGCATGGGTTTGCACCCAGACATCGGCGCTGCTGCCACCCCGCTGCATGGATGCAATGTCGGCATTGGCACCGGTCAGACGAGCTAAACCGCCGGGCAAGACGCGCCAAGCGTCAGCGCCTTGGTCTGTGCCATTGCGTAAGGCAAAGACACGCAGCATGACCGAACGCGGCACAACACCTTCGCTGGCATTTTTCCAAGTGGGCATTTGCGACAGCGGGGCGTAGGCTTGCAAGGTGTAGCGCTCCGGTTGTCGGGTGATGCGGCCCACCCATTCGTCGCGTTGCGCTTGTGTGAGCGAGCGTCCCAAAGTGGCATCAAACGTGCCATGTAAGGTGGACTTGGCATAGGTGGGTTTGATGACCATGTGTTCAATCTGCGGCAGCACCGAGGCCAAGGCGGCTTGTTCGCCACACCACCAAGAATCGATCCCGGGTAAGTGCAAGGCTTCGCCCAAAAGTTTTTTGCTCAAGGCGGGTAAGAAGCCCAACAACGCGGGTGACTCTAAAAACGCTGACCCCGGTGTGTTGGCGAGAACCACGTTGCCTGCACGCACAGCTTGCAGCAAACCGGGAACGCCTAAGCTGGAGTCGGGGCGCAATTCCAGCGGGTCTAAGAACGCATCGTCCACGCGCTTGATGAGTACATGCACAGGCTCTAAGCCGCGCAGCGTACGCAGGTACACGCGTTCGTCGCGCACAGTGAGGTCGTGGCCCTCTACCAAAGTCAGGCCCAAGTAGCGTGCCAGATAGGTGTGTTCAAAATAAGTTTCGTTGTAGGGGCCAGGGGTGAGCAGTGCCACATGGGCGTTGGCCCCTTCGGGGCTGTGTGCTTTGAGCGACTCCACCCACAGGCGGTAGCTCGACGCCAAGCGCTGGATGTGCATGGCCTCAAACGCTTGCGGGAATTGGCGTGAGATGAGCAAGCGGTTTTCCAGCAAGTAGCCCAGACCCGAGGGCGCTTGCGTGCGCTGCGCCACCACCGCCCATTGACCATCAGGGCCGCGCGCGAGGTCAAATGCGGCAATGTGCAAATGTGTGCCACCCACTGGCGCGACGCCATGCATGGCACGCAAATAGTCGGGGTGGCCGTGCACGAGGGCTGGCGGAATCATGGCTTCGCGAATGAGTTGCTGCGCGCCATACACATCCGTCATGATGTGCTCCAACAACGAGGCACGTTGCTTCACACCGGTTTCAATGTGTTGCCAACTCTCAGGCGTGAGGATGAGCGGGAACAAGTCGAGCGACCAAGGCCGTTGCGGATTTCCTTGATTGGCATAGACGTTGTAGGTGATGCCGTTGTCGCGCACTTGCCGTGCCAGCGTTTGCGTGCGACGGTCAAGTTCGTCGAGGTCGGTCTGCCCCAGTTGCTCAAAAAAACTGTGCCAAGGCGAGCCCGCACTTTGCAGCTCGTCAAAGTGTTGGCTATATGGGGTGGGCGTGATGCGTTTCACAGCGTCAATAAAACGGGGTGAAGACGCCTCTCCCAAAGCATGTGAGGTGGTCTGTTGCACGGTAGGTGCATTGTCTCACTGCTGCTGTGCAAAAGCGCTGCGGTTTAAACACGGCGCAAGTCCAGCGTGAAGGGGAACTCTTTGCTCGCCGCCACACCCACGGTGGCGGGGGGTACCGCCATTTGCCCTGCCGTGTGGCCCATGGGGAAGAAGCGCGCCAAGCGGCGGCTTTCTGCCTCGTAGGCGTTGACGGGGAAGGTGTCGTAGTTGCGCCCGCCGGGGTGGGCCACGTGGTACTGGCAGCCGCCCACAGAGCGTTTCATCCAGGTGTCTACGATGTCAAAGGTCAGCGGCGCATGCACCCCAATGGTGGGGTGCAAGGCCGATGCGGGCGACCAAGCGCGAAAGCGCACACCGGCCACGTATTCGCCCACTGTGCCCGTGGGTTGCAAGGGCAGGGGGTGGCCGTTGACAGTGAGGGTGTGGCGGCTAGGGTTGAGCCCTGTGACGTGTACCTCCATGCGTTCGAGCGACGAGTCAACATAACGCACGGTACCGCCACTGAACCCTTCTTCCCCCATGACGTGCCAAGGCTCCAAGGCATTGCGCAGCGTGAGGCTGATGTTTTGGCTGTGCAACTCGCCCACACGGGGAAAGCGGAACTCGAAATGCGGCGCAAACCAAGCAGGGTCGAACTGAAAACCGCAGTCGCCCAGTTCGGTGAGCACATCGTCAAAGTCAGCCTTGACAAAGTGGGGCAGCAAGAAGCGGTCGTGCAGCTCGGTGCCCCAGCGGGTGGCGGGGGCGAGGTAGGGCTGCTCCCAAAAACGTGCCACCAATGCACGCAGCAACAACTGCTGCACGATGCTCATGCGCTCGTGGGGCGGCATTTCAAAGGCACGCAATTCCAACAGACCCAAGCGCCCCGTGGACGAGTCGGGCGAGTACAGCTTGTCAATGCAAAACTCGCTGCGGTGGGTGTTGCCTGTGACGTCAATCAAGACGTTGCGTAACGTTCTATCCACCAACCAAGGCGGCATGTCCGCACCGTAAATTTGTCGGTTGCGGTGAATCTCGCGCAGTGCGATTTCGAGTTCGTAAATTTGGTCGTTGCGCGCTTCGTCCACACGCGGGGCTTGGCTGGTGGGGCCAATGAACATGCCGCTGAACAAGTAGCTCAAGCTCGGGTGGTTGTGCCAATACAGAATGAGCGAGGCCAACAACTCTGGCTTGCGCAAAAAGGGGCTGTCCGCAGGCGTCGCGCCGCCCATGACGATGTGGTTGCCACCGCCCGTGCCGGTGTGGCGGCCATCGGTCATGAACTTTTCGGCAGACAGGCGGGACTCAAACGCGG
>JBEEJP010000154.1:0-5110 GCA_041169125.1 Pseudomonadota bacterium | reverse complement strand
TCATGAACCAAATTCCACTGTGCCGTTGCTCTTACGGCCCTTATGCCCGCGCCATGATTCGCGTGTGCAAGGAAGAAAGCTTTCACCAACGCCAAGGCTACGAAGCTTTGTTGGTGATGATGACCGGTACCGCCGAACAAAAAGCCATGGTGCAAGACGCCGTCAACCGCTGGTGGTGGAAGTGCTTGGCCATGTTTGGACCACCCGATGCCGACAGCCCCAACAGTGCGCAAGGCATGCGCTGGGGCATCAAGCGCATCAGCAACGACGACTTGCGCCAAAAGTTTGTGGACGCCACGGTGCCTCAAGCCGAGGTCTTAGGCATCACCTTGCCCGACCCCGATTTGAAGTGGAACGAAGCGCGCCAGCACTACGACTACGGTCAAATCGATTGGGATGAATTCTGGGCCACCGTCAACGGCCATGGCCCTTGCAACAAAGAGCGTTTGAACACACGCATCAAAGCATGGAACGAAGGCCAATGGGTGCGCGATGCCGCCCTGGCCCACGCACGCAAACAACACACAATGAAGGAAGCCGCATGAACACCGCCACCAAACCTACCAAAGCCCTGAGCGAATGGCCCTTGTGGGAAGTTTTCGTTCGCAGCAAACAAGGCTTGGAACACAAGCACTGCGGCAGCTTGCACGCCAGCGATGCGCAGCACGCCCTGCAAATGGCGCGCGATGTGTACACGCGTCGCCAAGAAGGTGTGAGCATTTGGGTGGTCGAGTCCAACAGCATCACCGCCAGCGCACCCGATGACAAAGGGGAATTCTTTGAGCCTGCGAGCGATAAGATTTACCGTCACCCCACGTTCTACACCATCCCTGAAGAAGTGGGGCACATGTGATGGCGCATTTAGATTACATCCTTCACTTGGCCGACAGCGCCATTGTGTTGGGTCAGCGCAATGCCGAATGGTGTGGCCACGGCCCCATCTTGGAAGAAGACATTGCCATGGCCAACAACAGCTTGGACTTGATTGGCCAAGCACGCATGCTCTACCAATACGCGGCCACGCTCAAAGGCGGTGATGCCACCGAAGACTCGCTGGCTTACTTTCGTGACGCGCAAGAGTTTCGCAACTACACCTTGCTCGAGCTGCCTCATCACGGCGCTTTGGTGGGCTATGCCGTGGACAACCGTGACTACGCCGTGACGATTGTTCGCAACTTCTTGTACAGCGCCTTCATGGCCTTGGTGTGGGAAAAGCTGCAAACCTCACAGGACGAACACTTGGCTGCGATTGCGGCCAAGTCACTCAAAGAGGTGCGCTACCACTTGCGTCACTCGCACGATTGGCTGGTTCGCTTTGGCGACGGCACCACAGAATCACACGCCCGCGCACAAGCAGCGTTGAACCACTTGATGCCCTACACCCAAGAGTTCTGGACACCCAACCCATTTGACGGTTTGGACACTGCACAGCTCAAAGCAAATTGGGAATCGATGGTGCGTCACACGGTAGAAGAGGCCACCTTGACCTTGCCTTCCACAGAAGGGTTTGTCACCACGGGCAAACACGGGGCGCACTCGGAGCATCTGAGCTTTTTGTTGGACGAGATGCAGAGCTTGGCGCGTGCACATCCAGAGGGCGTGTGGTGAACCTGACCTCGCCCGCAAGCCAACACGCCGTGGTGCACGACATCACGCGCGATGTGTGGCATGCCTTGGACGGTTTGACCGATCCAGAAATTCCCGTGGTCACTTTGCGCGAGATGGGCATCATCCGTGACGTGGAGCACGTGGCCGACAACGCCGTGGTGGTGGTCATTACCCCCACCTACAGCGGTTGCCCTGCCATGGAACAAATTCACGATGACATTTGCAGCACCGTGCAAGCCTTGGGTTTGCAAGTGCAAGTGCGCACACAACTCGCCCCCGCATGGACCACCGATTGGATGAGCGATGTGGCCAAAGACAAGCTCAAGGCCTATGGCATTGCGCCACCCAACCGTCAGTGTGGTGCACCGTCGCAGCAAACCAGCGTGGTGCATTTCATGCGCAAGCCTTTGCAGCCCGAACAAGCCGTCGAGTGCCCACGTTGCGGCTCTCACCACACGTTCGAGTCCTCTCACTTTGGCTCGACCGCCTGCAAGGCGCTCTACAAGTGCATGGATTGCCAAGAGCCGTTTGACTACTTCAAACCTTATTAAGTTTTCACTGAGGAATCCCCATGTCTTCCCCTTCTTTTCACGCGTTGCCCATCAAAAAAGTCAGCCCCGAAGCGGCAGGCTCGGTGGCCATCACTTTCGACATTCCTTCGGATTCACGCGACAAGTTTCACTTTGAGCCCGGTCAGTTCCTCACCCTGCGCGCCACGGTGAATGGCCAAGACGTGCGCCGCAACTATTCCATCAGCAGCCCACGCAGCCAGTTGTTGAAGCAAGGCGAACTCGAAGTGGGCATTCGCCCCGTCGAAGGAGGCGTGTTTTCAAATTGGGCCGCCACCCAACTCAAAGCGGGCGACACCGTGCAGGTGATGCCGCCCGAAGGTCGATTCACCATCAAAAAGCCCCGTGCCCTTCACCGCGTGGGTTTTGCCGCGGGCTCGGGCATCACGCCCATTTTGTCGATGGCAGCCACCACGCTGGAAGAGCAACCTGAATCCAAGTTCACTTTGATCTACGGCAACCGCCGTATGTCCAGCGTGATGTTCAACGAAGCTTTGCAAGATTTGAAAGACCGTTTTCCCAGCCGCTTCACCATGATTCACATCTTGTCGCAGCAAGCGCAAGAGGTGGACTTGTTGCAAGGCCGCATTGATGCGGGCAAGGTCAAAGCCATTGTGGATGCGCTGCTGCCCGCCAAGAGCATGGACGAGGTGTTCATCTGTGGCCCCGAAGCCATGATTGAAGCCACCGAAAAAGCACTCATCGACTGCGGCGTGCCTGCCAACCGTGTGCACAGCGAACGGTTCACCACCTCGGCCTCGCAAGCCAACAAAGTGCAAGCAGACACCGATGCCTCCAAAGTGAAATCGGCCTCCAGCAAGAGCGTTCACATGACGGTGGTGCTCGATGGCAAAGAACACGAAGTGGCACTGAGCCCTGACGAGTTTGTGTTGGATGCCGCTCTGAATGCGGGCTTGGATTTACCCTTCTCTTGCAAGGCCGGTGTGTGCAGCACATGCCGCTGCAAGGTCACCGAGGGTGATGTGTCCATGGACAAGAACTTCACCCTCGAAGCGGACGAAGTGTCGCAAGGCTTTGCCCTGAGCTGCCAAGCACGCGCGGCCACGCAAAAACTGGTGATCAGCTTCGACCACCGTTAAACGCCAGCCCTCCCCATGAGCCACACCCACAGTGACAGCAGTTTGATTGACTCGCCACAGGCGGCCCTACGACTGTTGGTCACGCTGGGCTTGGTGGTGCTGGGCAACAGCAGCATGTATGTGGTGTCGGTGGTGTTGCCTGCGGTGCAAAGCGAATTCGGCACAGGTCGTGCCGATGCCTCACTGCCTTACACCTTGATGATGGTGTGCTTGGGGCTAGGCGGCATTTGGACCGGCCGCATGGCCGACCGCCATGGCCTGCCGCCCATTTTGTGGTGCGGCGCGGTGGCCGTGTTTGCAGGTTTTGCATTGGCGGCTTACTCGTCCAACATCTGGATGTTTGGTTTGGCCCACGGCATCTTGGGGCTCATTGGCAGCTCGTCCACGTTTGCACCACTCATGGCCGACACTGCACTGTGGTGGCAAAAACGTCGCGGCATTGCGGTGGCCATTTGTGCCTGCGGCAATTACATCGCTGGGGCCATTTGGCCGCCTTTGGTGCAACACGGCATCACCACCATTGGGTGGCGACCCACCTACCTCATGCTCGGCACGCTGTGTGGCTTAGGCATGTTGGTGCTCTCACTCAAGATGCGCGCCAAGCCCCCCATTCCTAAAGTCACGGTGGCCAGCTCGGCGCTGCCACACGATGGCCCTGTGCGTCCGTTTGGCTTGTCGGCTTTTCGGGCGCAATTGCTTTTATGTGTGGCCGGTGTGGCGTGTTGTGTGGCCATGGCCATGCCGCAAGTGCACATCGTGGCGTACTGCACAGACCTGGGTTACGGCGCAGCACGCGGCGCTGAAATGCTGTCGTTGATGTTGACGTGCGGGATTGTGAGCCGCTTGGTGTCGGGGCTGATTTGCGACCGCATCGGTGGCATCAAAACTTTGTTGTTGGGTTCGGTGTTGCAGGGCATTGCGCTGCTCGCGTTTTTGCCATTTGATGGTTTGGTGCCTTTGTATGTGATCTCGGCCACCTTTGGTTTGTTTCAAGGCGGCATCGTGCCGTCGTACGCCATCATTGTGCGTGAGCATTTTTCACCCAACGAAGTGGGGCAACGTGTGGGCAGTGTCATCATGGCCACGTTGGTGGGCATGGCCTTGGGCGGCTGGATGTCGGGTTGGATCTTTGACCTCACAGGCAGCTACAAGGCGGCGTTTGTCAATGGCATTGCTTGGAACTTGTTGAATGTATCCATCGCCAGTTGGTTGTTTTTGCGTCTGAAAAAACCTGTTCAACAGAGACCTTGACGCCCCCTCATCACAACCCCTAAAGCGCACCGTCACACAAGATTCGCTCTGTAAAATCGATCGCAATGCGCTCTAGTTCCATCCCACCCATTCAACATCTGTTAGACAGTTTTCGCGAGAGACATCGCGTCAAAGCCGGCTCTTTGATCATTTCTGTTTTTGGCGATGCCATCTTGCCCCGTGGCGGCGAAATTTGGCTGGGCGGATTGATCAACTTACTCGCCCCGCTCGACCTCAATGAACGGCTCATTCGCACCACGGTGTTTCGCTTGGTCAAAGACGAGTGGCTCACCACGCAAACCCAAGGCCGCCGCACCGATTACAAGCTCTCGGCCAGTGGTCGCCGCCGCTTTGAAGAAGCCTCCAAACAAATTTACGCCGCCAACGCCCCCAACTGGGACCACCGCTGGCGACTGGTCATGTTGGTGAACGAACTGCCAGCCAAAGACCGCGAGCGTTTGCGCCGTGCGTTTTACTGGCAAGGGTTTGGCGAAATCAATGCCCACTGTTTCATTCACCCCAGCGCCGACTTGACGGCCGCATTTGACGCCTTGCGTGTGGACGGCATGACCGATGTGTTGC
>JBEEJP010000153.1:0-5129 GCA_041169125.1 Pseudomonadota bacterium | reverse complement strand
TGCAGTATTGGCACACGCAGTGCCAAGGCCGCATTGCCGTGGCATCGGGGGCCGACCGCTACAAAGTGGAAATGATGTTGCAGCGTGTGGGCTTGGCTTCGTTCTTCGAAGGGCGCATCTTCAGCGGTCACGAAACCCCACGCAGCAAACCCTTCCCCGATGTGTACTTGGCCGCCGCCGCGCATTTGCAAGTGCCCCCCACGCGCTGCTTGGTGGTGGAAGACACCCCCATTGGCGTGGCCGCCGGTGTGGCCGCTGGCGCCACCGTGTGGGGCTATGCGCCTGTGGGAACGGATGGGCAGGTTTTGCGTGAGGCAGGGGCTACACGCTTACTGAGCCACATTCGCCAGACAACGCTAAGTATTGATAGCTAATAAAACTATAGAAATTTAAAACTAAAAAATTATAAAAACATAGCATTTGCACTCTTCGTAATTAGGGTGTGCAAATGTGTAGTGCTAAGTGGCATGGGTTTGGGCAATGGCGCATCGCGCATGCTTTGTTGATTGGTCTTGGGGTGGCTCCCGCTGTCTATGGGCAATCGCCAGCACACGATGCGGCCATTCGACAGCATGAACGCGCTGTACAAGATGCCACACACACAGAGCGCCGTGATGTGGACATACTCAGCCCTGACAGCGCGGGGGCAACACCCAGCCCAAGGTCTAAACCAGAAAAAGGTGCTTGTCGCGTCATTCAACACATTCGCTTAGAGGGGCACCCAGATGCCATGGGGGCGCAGCCTGATCAGGTACTCCGCGCCTATCTTGGGCAATGCTTGGTTGCCGAAGAGGTCAACGCCTTGTTGGGGGAGCTCAACCGTTGGTACCAGCTCAAAGGCTGGACCACAACCCGCGTCTACGCTGCAGAGCAAGACATCCAGAGCGGTGATTTGGTTTTGCGTGTCGTGGCAGGACGAATTGAAGGGTATCGCTTCACCGACCAAGCAGACGATGAACGATTGACGCATGCGTTTGCAGAGAAACCCGGGGGCTATTTGAACCTGCGCGATTTAGAGCAGGGTTTGGAAAACATCAACCGCGTGCCCTCACAAGAGGCCAAGTTTCAGCTCTATCCAGGGCAAGAAGCGGGCACCTCTATTGTGGTGGTTGAGATGATCGAAAAATCGCGAACCCGCTGGACCGAAATGATCGACAACAGCGGCAATGCCAGCATGGGCCAGTGGCGTAGCAACACCGAGTTCGCAATAGACAACCTGTTGGGGCGTAACGATCAATTGGCGGTGGGTTACAACCGAAATTTAGATCGTGGTACTTTGGGGGCACTCTTTGAGGGGGTCACCGCCAATTACACGCTCTCCAGTGGTAGTCATTTATGGGGTGCGTCACTCGCCGTCTTCAAAACGGACTTCACCCTACCGGGTATCAATGAAAGCTACTTGTTTCAAACACGCTCCAAAAAAGCGGGGGTGAGCTATGAATACCTGCTCACGCGTGACCAAAGCAGCAAATACAGCCTTTTGGCAGGCTTAGATTTCACGCATCAGCGAAGCTTCACGCAGGACATCCCTATCGATAGTCAATACCGTCGGCTGGCGGTGGCCTATGCAGGCATCAAAGGCAAACAATATGTTGGCAACAACATTTTTGATTGGCAACTCAGGGCCGATCAAGGCTCCGGATGGTTAGATGCCATGAGCAGCATCTCTGGAGGCACTGACCCCCGCTACTGGGCACACAAAGCACAAGCGAACTGGACGGCACCACTGGCTGAAAACCAAGGTATTTGGCGCATGAGTTTTCAAGCGCAAAACAGCCAAAACAACGCGCCCACGCTGGCGCAAATGTATATCGGTAGCCGCTACAACGTGCGTGGCTACCAAGACAACAGCCTCTACGGTGGTACTGGGGCATGGCTACGCAACGATTTAGAAGGCCGCCCCATTCGTTTGGTTCCTATCAACCTGACCCCCTACGTGGGGTACGACAGCGGTCACATCAAATCGAGCCTCCAACAGCAAGTGAGCCAACACCACATCTCGGGCATGGCCGTGGGCATGCGCATGGATTGGGGCAAGGTCAAAGCAGATTTTGCTTACACGCGAGCGCTCAGTCGTCCCGAAGAATTTTCTAACGAGTCACGCGAACGCTGGCTTGCCCACATCAGTCTTGCCCTGTGATTGAGAACACCATGATTCATCACTTTATTTCACGCCGATACATGGCGTTGGTTTTGTTGTTCAGCTATTTGGCCGCCCCTTCTGTTGTGGTAGCGCAAGTGCTTATCAACGCAGGCACCCCCAACGATGGGCGACGTGCTTATGTTGATCAAACGCAAAACGGATTACCCAAAGTTAACATTGCCACGCCTAACGGGGCTGGCGTCTCGCACAACACGTATCAAGAATTCAACGTGGGCAAACAAGGCCTCATCTTGAACAACGGCGCCAACAACAGCAACACTGCGTTGGCTGGGTGGGTCGAAGGCAATCCGAACCTCAAGCCTGGCAGCGAAGCCAAAATGATTTTGAACGAAGTTGTTGGTGCGAACCCGTCTCAACTACAAGGCTTTTTAGAGGTTGCTGGCAAAAAGGCCGATGTCATCATTGCCAACGAAAACGGTGTAACTTGCAATGGTTGCGGATTTGTCAACACCAGCCGCGTCACTCTCAGCACGGGGGCCCCCATGTGGGGTAGCTTGGGGCAATTAGATGGGCTCAAAGTTCGCCAAGGTTCGGTGACCATCGGCGGCGACGGTTTAAGTGCGCCCGATAGTCGGGTGGATTTGCTCTCGCAAGTCATCAACATTCAAGGCGGCATTCATGCTGACAAAATCAATGTTGTGGCCGGTGGCAACGACATTCGTTATGACGACTTGAGTCTCAGCAAGCAAGCTGACATCAAAGGCACGCTTGATGTCGCATCTTTGGGAGGTATGTATGCCAACCAAATTCAATTGGTTGCCACTGGCGCAGGCGTTGGTGTGCGTGTGGACGGCACACTCATCAGCGCAGGCAACATCAGCATTACCAGTGATGGGCGATTGGTCAACACCGGCAGCATCAATGCACAAGCGCAGCTCAAAACCCAAACGGTCAATTTAGAAAACTCTGGCACCATCAACGGCCAAACGCTAGACATCACCACTGATAAGTTGCTCAATCTCGGCTCAGGCACAGTGGCTAGCAGCGGTGAGGCTGCGATACACGCCACAACGGTTAACAACCTAGGGCGCATCCACACAGAAGGGCTTGCTACGCTAGATGCGCGGCGCACCAATAACTCAGGTGACATTGAAGCCAGTGGTGGCTTGAATGTGAACCAAGCTTGGACAGTGCAAAACAGCGGCAACCTAAACGGTTCGACGGTGAACATTCAAGCGCAAGAGCTCAACAACACGGGCCGCTTACAAGCCGGCCAGCTCACGCTCTCTTCGTATCAAGACAGCGGCATTCCTTCTGCCGACAAACTGAGCCAAACCGTTGTCAACAACAGCGGGGTTATTGCGGCTGATCGCGTGAATATCAGTGGCTATGGCCGTGTGACCAATACGAACCAAATTAGCACGGATATCACCAGCAGTGGCACTGCAGCGGATAGCCGGTGCAGCAGGTCAAGGCAAAGGCGGATGCAGCGCAGGTGCCACAGGTGCCGTGGTGGGCGAGCTAGCGGCGCAGTGGTACGACCCCAATGGCACCAAGAAACCTGAAGACACACTCAACTTCGTCAAGGTCGTCAGCGCGGCGGCGGCCATCACAAGTGACGGTAGCGCACAAAGCGTGAGCACGGCAGTGATGACGGGGACCAATGCAGCGCAGAACAACTACTTGGCACACGTTGATGCACAAAGACGTGCGCAACTTGCCGAACAGTGCAAAACCGCATGCTCGACGGCACTGCGTGATGAGCTTGCCAAACTAGAAGCCCAAGATAAGCAAAGCGACCTTGCATTGAGAAATGCGTGCAGTGCATCGTATGGCGGCAACGCAGGCTCGGCCGCTTGTGGTGCTGAATACGCCAAGCTGACACAAGCCAGAGCGAGCTATGGCGCTTGGGAAATGATGACCCCGAAAGACTGGCTCAACGAAGCGGACAACGCGGGCAAAGTGGTGCAGTTCATCAGAGCCTATGACCCGAAAAACAACACAGACCTAACCACAAGCAACAGAGACAAGCTAACGGGGATGCCGCTTGATTCGACAGGGCGTTACACGGTGTCGGCGGTCATAGGGGGAGAGCTGTACAAGCCGAAGTATTTGCCGTGTGCGACCACGGAATGCGTTCGCACAGGTAGCAACCTTGATATGAGCGATGCGGGGACGCAGGCTTATGTGAAGGCGTTGGATGCGCAGGTGTTTAAAGACATTGGGGCTGGGGCGACTGCGGGGACGTTGGTGACGCCAGTGGGGGTGGGGGCGAGGGTACTTATGGCTCTTGGTTTTGCGGCTTCGGGGGACAGGCTGCCACGAGTGATAAACCATTCGAAACAGGGCGAGATGAAGTGCTCAAAGCCTTGTCAGAAAAAGGAGGGGAAACCTTTTTCAGAGAGGTTTTAGGGCAGACCCCAAGTGCGGCTGCAAGAGCAACGGCACTCATCAACCTGACAGGAGGGTGGGATGCCTTTGTGAATCGCGTGAAGATTGATTTATTTGGGGTTACTAAATGACAGCGAAAAGTAAAGCGTTTTGGGTTGGCGTGGTAACTTTTTTGTTGACTGCGCTGGTGACGATTTTTAGGGAGTTCGAGCCCGGTAATGTGAACGCCATCTGGGTAATTTGGGCAGGATTTTCTTGGAATTATTTTGCATATGCATTTGATCTAGGAATGTTCCCCCGTACTTTTGTTGAGCTTGATGGCCATGGCAAAGGCAACCCTACCGAGCGCAAGGTGTTCTTTTGGGGAACTGCGGTCATTTATCTTGCTTTTCTTGCAGTAGCGGCCTTCGCGGACAAATAAAGCATGAACACCCAAACCCACCACGGCGGGCGTGTGCGAAGAACTTTGTGAGTTCAGTCGCTGCGTGACAACGCCTCAAACGGCAGATTTTGTTTGACCAAAATCACGGTGCAAGGCGCTTCCATCGCCACTTTGATGGGCACCGTCGCCACAAAGCGTTGCACTTGTAGGCCATGCGTGGCCGCCCCCATGATGATCATGTTGACGTCGTTG
>JBEEJP010000152.1:0-5157 GCA_041169125.1 Pseudomonadota bacterium | reverse complement strand
TTTGGCGCGTTCGATCACCATTTCGGCCACGTGCACGTGGCGTGCGGCGGGTTCGTCAAAGGTGGAGGCAATCACCTCAGCCTTGACGCTGCGCTGCATTTCGGTCACTTCTTCGGGGCGCTCATCCACCAGCAACACCATCATGTGCGCGTCGGGGTAGTTGGCCGAAATGGCGTGGGCGATGTGTTGCATCATCACGGTCTTACCGCTCTTGGGCGGTGCGACGACCAAGGCGCGTTGGCCTTTGCCGATGGGGGCAATGATGTCGATGATGCGGCCTGTGATGTTCTCTTCACCTTTGATGTCGCGCTCGAGCTTCATTTGCTCGCGAGGGAACAAGGGCGTCAAGTTCTCAAACATGACCTTGTGTTTGTTGTTCTCGGGCAGGTCGTTGTTGACCTTGTCGAGTTTGGTCAACGCAAAGTAGCGCTCGCCGTCTTTGGGGATGCGCACTTCGCCTTCGATCATGTCGCCCGTGTGCAGGTTGAAGCGGCGCACTTGGCTGGGGCTGATGTAGATGTCATCCGTGCTGGCGGTGTAGCTGGTGTCGGGGCTGCGCAAAAAGCCAAAACCATCGGGCAAGATTTCGAGCACGCCGTCGGCAAACACTTGTTCGCCCGCTTTGGCGCGCTTTTTGATGATGGCAAACATCAGCTCTTGCTTGCGCATGCGGCCCGTGTTTTCGATTTCGAGGGCTTCGGCTTGTTTCAGCACTTCAGACACGTGCAGTGCCTTGAGTTCGTTCAGATGCATCTTGGGACTCCAGAAGGGAGTTCGTTAAAAAAATTGGGGGGGAGGTCGGGGCGAGGAGAGAAATACCTCTAGACCGGAATTCAAGCCCTGATGGGGAGCCGAGCGCCTCATGGGCAGCAAGGTGAATTCGGTTTGAATTATGACAGGAAAAAAGCCCGTAGATCAAACAATCTACGGGCTTTTTGTGACGGGCGTTTGGCGCTGAATTAGGCCAATTGCTGGTTGATGAAGTCGGTCAGCTGGGCTTTGCTCATGGCGCCGACTTTGGTGGCGGCCAATTGGCCGCCTTTGAACACCATCAAGGTGGGGATGCCGCGGATGCCCAATTTGCCAGGGATGTCGCGGTTTTCGTCCACGTTCATCTTGGCAATTTGCAGCTTGCCTTCGTAGGCAACGGCCACTTCGTCCAAGATGGGGGCAATCATTTTGCAAGGACCGCACCATTCAGCCCAGTAGTCCACCAAGACGGGCTTGTCAGCTAGCAAAACGTCTGCTTCAAAGCTGGAATCGGTGATGTGTTTGATCAAATCGCTGGCCATGGTTTTATTTCCTCTTTCAATTGGCGATAGAGCTACAGTTGGGGCATTGTGGCAGAAAGCAAGTACCCCCATGAAAACTCTCACCATTGATGTTGTGTCCGATGTGGTTTGCCCTTGGTGCTACGTCGGCAAACGCCGTTTAGAGCGCGCTTTGGCACTTTTAGCCGTTCAGTATCCCGACGTGGACCCCGTGGTTCAGTGGCACACCTTTCAGCTCAACCCAGACATGGCGCCAGAGGGGATGGCTCGCGCAGACTATGTGTCCAACAAGTTTGGTGACGAAGCGGGTGCGATTTATGAGCGCGTGGCAGGTGTTGGCAAAGAGGTGGGTATTTCATTTGAGTTTGACAAGATCAGCCGCCAACCCAATACCGTGGTGGCCCATAGCTTGATTGCCGTGTCGCAGCCCGGCATGCAGCAAGACGCGATGGTCGAGGCTTTTTTCAAGGCCTATTTCATTGACGGTCTGGATTTGACCGAGGCGTCGGTGCTCATGGACATTGCCGTGTCGGCGGGCATGGACCGCGCGGTCGCCGAGCAGCATTTGCAAAACTCAACTTTGCATGCGCAAACGATTGACAGCGACAAGGCCGCGCGTGAGATGGGCATCACAGGGGTGCCGTTTTTCATCTTCAACCGCCAAGTGGGCCTGTCGGGTGCACATGAGGCCGAAACCTTGCTGCAGGGGATGGCCGAGGCGATGAGCGCCGCCACCGACGATTAATTCTTTTCGATCAACGGCGGTGTGGCCGGCTGCGAGATGGCGGCCACGCGGTAGATGAGGTGGTACACCAAACCCACAAACACGCTGCCGCCCACGAGGTTGCCCAAAATCACAGGCACCAAATTGCCCAGCATGCCCGCCACGCTGAGTGCCTGGTCGGCTGCGCCAAGCGCGCTAGTGGCGGTGGCTGGCTCAAAGTATTGAATGATGAGTGCGAGCTGCATGAAATACATATTGGCAATGCTGTGCTCAAACCCCGCTGCGACAAAGGCGGTGATGGGAAAGACGATCGCCAACACTTTGTCCACCACGCTGCGTCCGGCCATGGCCATCCAGACGGCCATGCAGACCAACACATTGCACAGCACGCCTTTGAAAAAAGCCTCATGCCATACCAAGCTTTGTTTGGTGAAGGCAATTTTCAAGACGGTGGCGCCAATCGCGCCGCCATTGGCGTGGGTGTGGCCGCTCAAGTAAACCAGCAAGGCCAACCCCGTGGTGCCCACCAAGTTGGCGGCACACACCAGCACCCAGTTGCGCAGCACTTCGCGGCTGCTGATTTGCCCATCGGCCCAAGCCATGGCCAGCAAGTTGTTGCCAGTGAAGAGCTCAGCCCCTGCGATGACCACCAAGATGAGGCCCAAGCAAAACACAAAACCACCGAGCAATTGACTGACCGCAAAGCTCAAGCTGGCATCCGACTTGACGATGACAAAGAACAAACCGCCCAAGCCGATGAATGCGCCGGCCAGCAAACCCAGCATGAGCAAGGGCAAGGTGGCCATGTGTGCTTTGGCAACGCCCACGGTTTCGACTTTCAGGGCAATTTCTTTGGGGGCGTAGGCATCAGAGCCAAAGAGTTCGGGCATAGCAATGGGGTGTGAGTCGTGGATGGGTTGAATTTACTACTTCAACTGGCAGAATTGGCGCACTGATTTGTTTTTCGGAGTCGATTCATGTCTCAACCTACATCCAATATGGTGCGTGCTTTGGTTTTACGCGAGCTAGAGGCGGGCACGCGAGACGATGGGTTGTGGTTGCAGGCCATGTCGGAGTCGAAGATGGACAAAGCCAAAGCGCAGGTGCGTTACATCGAGCTGCGTTCTCAGGCCTTGCAAGGTGATGTGAAAGGCATGCTCATCAAGCAAATTCGAGGTGCGGTGGCGCAAGACAGCGGCACACGATTGAGCAATGCCAGCTTGGCCGATTACTTGGCCTCGAAAACTACTTCTTCAGGGAGTAAGTAGGGCGCAAATTGGGGGGCAGCAAAAGTACAGGCACGCACTTCTTGGGCTTGACTTGTGATAGCTTGAGGGACTCAAACAGTTTCGTTTGCGCAGAAGGTACAGGTAGGTTGAATTCTTCGTAGTTCATGATGCGTGTGTTGGCTGCTTTGCGTTGCAAGAGCTGCGACGTCATCATGTGCATGTAAGCGTCTTTGGCACTGTCGGGCCAAGTGTCCCATTCTTCTCGGAAAGTCTTGATGTGCGCGCGTAAAAACGTGTCTAACTCTTGGTGTTCGACTTCGTGCTGGATGGTTTCAAACGCTCGGTCGACGAAGGGCTGAACGTCATCCGGCTCTTGCGGGGCCGGTGTTTCGCTGCTGGCAGGGGGTACCTCTGATGATTCGGCGGCTGGCGCCACTTTTGCTGCGTTGTCTACGGTGGCGTCCTGAGTAGATGGCGCTGCACTCACCAATTCCTCAGAGCTATCAGTGCCATCGGTTGAGGCTTGGGCTTCTGCGGGTTCTGAGGCCGCGACAGGCGCATCAGCGCCCTCAGACACCGCAGGGGTGTCCGCTTCAGACGCTTCTTGGGTTACTTCAGTCGTTTCTTCGGCCATCACACCTGCATCGGCATGGGTTGAGGATTCTTGAGCGTGGATGTGCAAATATTTTCAATAACGCGCAGCACGGGCTCGGTCAACCTGCATCGGACTCACGGCCGGCGCTTGGTTGCCCCACTGGCTGCGGATGTGGTTGAGCACATCTGCAATTTGTTGGTTGTTGAGGGTGAACAAATACGGCGGCATGCCATAGGGGCGAGGGTTTCCTGCCGTGCTGGGCCCGTACCCGCCGTACAGCGCCATTTGAATCAGGTTGTCTGGCTGAGCCAACACCACGGCTGGGTTGCGGGCCAGTGCGGGATAGGTGTGTGCTTTGCCTTCGCCGTTGTCACCGTGGCAGCTCGCGCACTGGGTTTTGTAGACCTCTTGTCCTTCGGGGGATGAGGTGGCCAAAGGCGCGTTGGATGGCGTGCCTGTGCCCGAGGTGGCTTTGAGATTCGATGTCAGGTAAGTCGCCATCGCCAATGCGTCGGTTGGCGTCAAGTACTGGCCTGAGTTCTGCACAAACTCGGCCATCGGGCCGCTGGCATGGGCATGCTGGGTTTGGCCCACGCGCAGTAATTGCGCAGTGTCGTTGGGCGTGCTGGTGCTCAGCGTGGTTTGTGTGGCATCGCGCAAGCTGGGAGCAAGCCACATTTGGGGTGACAAGAAACCACCCGATACATCATCGACAGCAGGGAAGCTGCCCAAGGCGTTGCGTTGACCATGACAGGCTGCGCAGTGACCGGCACTTTGTACGAGGTAGGCCCCACGGTTCCATTCGGCAGATTCGTTGGCCTTGGCTTTGAACGGTGTGGGCGTGAAAAAGAGCGAGCGCCACACGGCAATCACAGGTTGCGTGCCCAGTGGCCATGTGAGTTGGTGGGCCGGTTGTGCTTGCTCAACAGCGGGAACGGTTTGCAGCCATGAAAACAAGGCGTGCACATCGTCGGGGGTGAAGACGCTGGTGTGGTTGTAGGGGAACACAGGCAGCAACAAACGGCCATTGCGTGAGCGTCCCCAACTGAGTGCAGAGGCGAAATCGCTTTCGCGCCAATCGCCCAAACCATTGGTTTTTGAGGTGGTCAGGTTGCTGCTGAACACCGCGCCGAACGGCGTGTCAATCCGACGTCCGCCCGCCAAGGTGTCGCCACCCTTGGCGGTGTGGCAAGCCACGCAACCGCCGATGTGGGCAAGGTACTTGCCGCGTTCGATTGCGTCGGGTGAATCGTGTGCGCTTGATGTGGTGCCCACATCAACAGAATGAAGAAAGCGTCCCCAGTTATCCCATACCACCCAAGCGCTGAGCGTCAGCAG
>JBEEJP010000151.1:0-5176 GCA_041169125.1 Pseudomonadota bacterium | reverse complement strand
TACACACGGCACGGCACAGCGTCACCACGCGCTCATTGATGATGCGGTAGTAAATTTGCACGCCTTCGCGGCGGCGACCCAAAATTTTGGCGTTGAACAAGGTGTTCAAGTGCTGCGACATATTGGGTTGGGTGGTGTTGATTTCTTCCAACAACTGGCCCACGTTTTTTTCTTCGTTGCACAAGCAGTTGATGATCTTCAAACGCATGGGGGCCGACATGACGCGGAAGGTTTCCGCCGCCAAATCAAACATTTCATCCAAGTTCTCGCCTTTCGCTGCGGGCTTCTTGGTTGTTTTGCCCGCAGCTTTTTGAGCGACAGGTTTTTTCACAGCCGCTGTTTTTTTAGCAGCGGGTTTGGCCTTGACGGCGGATGGGGTTTTGGGGGTTGCCATGGTTGAAAAGGATATCACTGACAGAGATGGGCCACACAGGTTTGTAAATCTTGCGCCCACACACGGCGGTTGCGCCCTTGGGCGTGTTGTTTGTCACCGTAACGCACTTGCGCCAGCAAGGGTGGCGCGCACAGGGTGCGCCACAGCGAGCTGATCAAGGTGTCGTCATCGCGATAGCACGGGGCCAAGCTACGCTCGTGCGTCTGCGCGTCGATGAACTGCAAGGCCACGGGCTGAATGGGCGCATTGGCCGAGATGGCGGCTTGCAACAAATTGGCATGAAACGGCAACAGCGTAATGCCATCGCCCGTGCGTCCTTCAGGAAAGGCCGCCAGCACCTGCCCGGCTTGCAAGGCCGCTGCCATTTGGTGCACCACGCGCATGGCATCGTGGCGTGAACCGCGCTCGATGTAGAGCGACCCACCCCCAGTGGTGAGAACGCCCACCAACGGCCAGCTGCGAATTTCAGACTTGGCCACAAAGCGGCAATGGCAGGCGGCATGCATCACCAAGATGTCGAGCCATGAAATATGGTTAGCCGCCATCAACACGGGGCCTGGGGCAGGATGCCCTTTGACACGGACTTCAATGCCGATGATGGTCAACATGCCTCGCGCCCACACCTCCACAGCGCGGGCTTGTTGGTCGTCGCTCAGTTTGGGAAACACTGTGCGCACATGCCAATACCCCTGCAGCACCCACGCGATGACGCGCAAGAACTTGGCCATGGCGCGCACACTGCGCATCAAGCCGCTTGGTAAGCCACGCGGCCTGCCACCAAGGTGGCCTTGACGCGTGCGGGCAACGACATGCCCGTCATGTCAAACGCAAACGGGGTGTGCTTGCCTTGGCTGTGCAAGGTGTCGGGGGTGACGTGCCACTGCGCTGTGGGGTCAAACACCACGAGGTCGGCCACGCCGCCCACTTGCAACTGACCCAGGCTTTCGCCTTGACCGTCGATCTTGCCCCCTACTTTTCCGAGAACTTTGGCGGGTTGTGCCGTCAGCACCTCGAGTGCGCGCACCACACTCAGGCCACTGTCGTGTGCCCACTTGAGGGAGAGGCTGAGCAACAGCTCAAGCCCCGTGGCACCAGGTTCAGCTTCGGCAAATGGCAAGGCCTTGGCATCCACATCCACGGGGGTGTGGTCAGACACCAGCACGTCAATCGTGCCATCGGCCAGTGCAGCACGCAAGGCATCGCGGTCGCGCTGTTGGCGCAACACGGGGGTCACACGGGCACGGCTGTCAAAGTAGCCAATGTCATGGTCGCTCAGGTGCAGCGAGTTGATGCTCACGTCAGCGGTGACCGCCAAACCTTCTTGCTTGGCCGCACGCACGAGCGCCACACCTTCGGCACTGGAGATACGGCACAGATGCACACGTGCTTTGGTACTGCGCATGAGCGCGAAGATGGTGTGCAACGCAATGGTTTCGGCCGCCACAGGCACGCCACCCAAACCCAAACGCGTGGCCAACGGGCCACTGGCGGCCACGCCTTTGCCCAAATGAATTTCTTGTGGGCGCAACCACACGGTGTAGCCAAAGGTGGCTGCGTATTGCAAGGCACGTTGCAACACTTGGGTGTTTTCCAACGGCACTTCGGCCTGGCTAAAGCCCACGCAACCGGCATCGGTGAGGTCTGACATTTCGGTCAGCACTTCGCCCTTCAAACCACGGGTCAGTGCGCCCAAGGGGAACACACGCGCACGGTGCAATTTTTCGGCACGGAACTTGAGCATCTCAATCAAGCCGGGCTCGTCCAACACGGGGTCGGTGTCGGGGGGGCACACGAGGCTGGTGACACCACCGGCCACTGCCGCAGTGAGCTCGGAGTCGAGCATGCCTTCGTGTTCGTAGCCGGGTTCACGCAAGCGCACTTGCAAGTCCACCAAGCCGGGGGCCACGATGCACCCCTTGGCGTCGATGGTGTGTTCGGCTTTGAAAGTGGCAGGCAACTTCTCACCCGTTTTCGCGATGGCCACGATGTGACCATCGGCCACCGCGACATCGGCGGGGTGGTCAAAACCAGAGGCTGGGTCGATGACACGACCGTTTTGAATCAGGATGTTCATGCTTCATTCCCCGCGACGATGGACATGACGGCCATGCGCACTGCAATGCCAAACGTCACTTGCGACAAGATCACACTTTGCGGCCCATCGACCACGGCCGAGTCAATCTCGACCCCTCGGTTGATGGGGCCGGGGTGCATCACGATGGCATCAGGCTTGGCCAGCTGCAACTTCTCTTGCGTGAGACCAAACGATTTGAAATATTCTTGGCTCGAGGGCAACAAGGCACCGCTCATGCGTTCGTTTTGCAAGCGCAGCATGATGACCACATCGCAGCCCTTGATGCCTTCTTCGAGGTTGTTGAACACCTTCACGCCCATGGCCGACAAGTCGCTGGGCACCAAAGTTTTGGGGCCCACCACACGCACTTCGGCGCAGCCAAGTGTGGTGAGTGCGTGAATGTCAGAGCGCGCCACGCGTGAGTGCAACACGTCGCCCACGATGGCCACGGTGAGGTTGGTGAAATCTTTTTTGTAGTGACGGATGGTGTACATGTCCAACAAGCCCTGCGTGGGGTGGGCATGGCGTCCGTCACCAGCGTTGACCACGTGCACGTGCGGTGCCACGTGTTCGGCAATCAGGTAAGGCGCACCTGACTCGCTGTGGCGCACCACAAAAATGTCAGCTGCCATCGCGCTCAAGTTGGCAATGGTGTCGAGCAGTGATTCACCTTTGGCTGCCGAGGAGCGGGCGATGTCGAGGTTGAACACATCGGCCGACAAGCGGGTGGCCGCAATTTCAAACGTGGTGCGTGTGCGTGTGCTGTTTTCGAAGAACAGGTTGAATACACTCTTGCCGCGCAAGAGCGGCACCTTCTTCACTTCGCGGTCGTTGACCGAGACGAAGTTGGCGGCCGTGTCCAAGATGTGGGTGAGGATGTCGCGTGACAAACCTTCGGTGGAGAGCAGATGAATCAGCTCGCCGTTTTTGTTGAGTTGGGGGTTGCGTTTGTAGAGCATATTTAGGCGTCCTGCTGGGCCGTCCCAAAGGAGGCCTGCGCCCCCACGGGGGGCAGCGAATACACGAAGTGAGAAGCGTGGGGGCTCATGTTCTTAGCCTTTCACTGAAAAATTAAATTGGCCGCTGTCGTCTTGGGTCAGGGCCAATGACTGCGTGACAGGCAGTGCTACACGCGCCGCAGCGTAGTCGGCCTGAATGGGCAGCTCGCGGCCGCCGCGATCGACCAACACGGCCAGTTGCACATGGGCAGGACGGCCGTAGTCAAACAACTCATTGAGCACGGCGCGGATGGTGCGGCCGGTGTAGAGCACATCGTCGAGCACGATGAGGTGTGCGCCATTCACCTCAAACGGCAGCTTGGTTTGGCCGCCATCGGCCAAGCCGCGTTGGGCAAAGTCGTCACGGTGCATGGCCGATGAAATGCTGCCAGCCTCGCCTTCGAGCTGCAAATCTTTTTGCAAGCGCGCCGCCAACCAAGCACCGCCCGAGGTGATGCCCACCAAACGTGTGTTCGCTGTGAGCATGCTGCGCACGCCTTTGAGCAGCTCGGTGTACAAGCTCTCTGCATCCAACATGAGGTTGCCGTGGGTACTCATAAGTTCTCTCGAAAAAATTGGTTGAGGATGATGCAGGCTGATGCGGCATCGGCATCCTTGGCGCCCTGGCTGTGGGCTTCGGTGGTGCTGTAGCGCTCGTCCACTTCAAACACCTGCAAGTTGAAACGCCCGTTCAACTGGCGTGCAAATTTTTTGGCCTTGGCCGTGTTCTCGTGCGCGGCACCATCGGGGTGGTAGGGCACCCCCACCACCAAGGCATCGGGCTGCCACTCGGCAATGCGCTTGGCAACCAACGCCCAGCGGGCATCGCCTTCGGCGTTGACGGTGGCTTGGGGTTGGGCCTCGCGCAACATGCGGCTGCCATAGGCCACGCCGGTGCGTTTGACGCCAAAGTCAAAGGCGAGGAAGGACTGAAAGTTGGCGGGCACTGCGCTCATGAATGCCCCACATCGTTAGACAACATCCACGGCTCTAAGCCCAACAACTTCATGGCCCGCTCGTAGCGCTGCTCCACCGGTGTGTCAAAGATCACGGCGGTGTCTGCACCCACGGTGAGCCAGCTGTTTTCTGCTAGCTCTGATTCCAACTGGCCTTCGCCCCATGCGGAGTAGCCCAGCGAGATCAACACACGCTTGGGGCCTGCGCCAATCGACAAAGCTTCGAGCACGTCTTTGGAGGTCGTCATCTCCAACCCACCGGGAATGGTCATGGTCGAGGCATACACCGATTCTTGCGTCGTCTCTTGGTTGCTCACTGCACTCAAGGCTTCAGCTTCTTGTGGGGCGAGGGTTTGGGCCAAGTCGCTCGTCGAGGGTTTCGCCGACTCAGGCACGTCCACCACCATGGCATCGTGCAACACAAAGCCACGCTCGGTATGCACGGGGCCACCTTGCAGCACGGGGGCATTGATCAGGTCTTGGCGGTGCAGGGGCAGCTCGACTTTTTCAAACAAACCCGTCATCGACAAGTCACTGGGTTTGTTGATGACCAGACCCAGTGCGCCGCGTTCGCTGTGTTCGCACACATAGACCACACTCTTGGCAAAAGCCGCATCTTCCAAACTAGGCATTGCAATCAAAAAATGATGCGTCAGGTTGATGGAGGCAGAATCAGCGGTCATACGCCAATTTTAAAGGGTGAACATGCCTAGCCACTCGACCAAATCAACACACCACACGCCGCATGTGGCCA
>JBEEJP010000150.1:0-5198 GCA_041169125.1 Pseudomonadota bacterium | reverse complement strand
CACCACTTTTTCGGTATTGGCCATGTGGCGGTCCATGCGCAGCGACAAGGTTTCGATGCCTTGCAAAATCAGCCACGCGCTGTGCGGGCTCATGCATGCGCCAAAGTCGCGCAAACCTTCGCGGCGCGCGCGCAACAAGAATGCACCCACTGTGCTTTCCTCGCTGAACACCATGTTGTGAAAGCCTTCGTAGCTTTGTGTGAGACCCGGGAATTTGCCTGATTTGTCCCAATCAAAGCTGCCCCCATCCACCACCACGCCACCAATCACGGTGCCATGACCGCTCAAAAACTTGGTGGCCGAGTGGTAGACCAAATCTGCACCCAGCTCAAAGGGCTTGACCAAGTAAGGCGTCGTGAGTGTGCTGTCGACCAACAGCGGGACACCCGCTTCGTGGGCCATCTGCGCCACACTCGGAATGTCCAACACATCCAAGCCGGGGTTGCCCACGGTCTCACCAAAAAACAATCGGGTGTTGGGTCGCACGGCGGCACGCCAAGCGTCTAAGTCGTTGGGCTTGACGAAGGTGGTCTCAATGCCAAAGCGGCTCAGCGTGTAGTGCAGCAAGTTGTGCGAACCACCGTACAAGGCCGTGCTGGCCACGATGTGCGAGCCCGCGCCCATGAGCGTGGCCACGCTCAAATGCAAGGCCGCTTGCCCGCTGGCCGTGGTGATGGCGCCAATGCCACCTTCGAGGGCCGCCACGCGTTGCTCCAACACCGCGTTGGTCGGGTTGCTGATGCGGCTGTACACATGGCCTGCACGCTCAAGGTTAAAGAGCGATGCGGCATGTTCACTCGACTCAAATACAAATGAAGTGCTGAGATGAATCGGCACTGCGCGTGCGCCCGTTGTGGGGTCGGGGGCTGCGCCTGCGTGCAGAGCGAGCGTGTCAAAGCTTGGGTCGGTGTAGCCGGGCATGGTTTCCTCGGGGGTGTTTTGTCAGATTTCTGGGAGGCATTGTGGGCTATATTTCAAACCTCACTGGGGGAGATAAACCATGAAAGTCAGCGATATCCTGCGCGTCAAAGGCCAAAGCGGCGGTACCTTGTTCACCATCGATCCCATGGAGCCCTTGGTGTCGGCGGTCAGCATCATGGCTGAAAAAGACATGGGCTCTTTGTTGGTCATGGAGCATGGCGACTTGGTCGGCATGTTGACCTTCCGCGAAGTCATTCAAGCGTTGCACCGAAACGGTGGTGCGTTGGGCGACTACACCGTGCGTAGCGCGATGGATGACCACCCCCTCACCTGTTCCCCCGAAACCGACATTGACGATGTGCGTCGCATGATGCTCGAAAGCCACGCGCGCTACATGCCTGTGATTGGCAACCGCCAACTGCAAGGCGTCATCAGTTTTTACGACGTGGCCAAGTCGGTGGTGGACAGTCAAAACTTTGAGAACAAGATGCTCAAGGCCTACATCAAAGACTGGCCCAGCGGCACGCCAGACCCAGACGACAAATAAGCCAAGTGGCCCCGTGGTGGTGGGATAATCTCACCCCATGAGCGGCAATACCTTCGGAACCCTTTTCACCGTCACCAACTTTGGTGAATCCCACGGCCCAGCCATTGGCTGCGTGATTGATGGCTGTCCTCCGGGCATGGCCTTGTGCGAGGCCGATATCCAGCATGACCTGGACCGTCGCCGCCCCGGCACCAGCCGCCATGTGACGCAACGCAACGAACCCGATCAAGTGCAAATTCTCTCGGGCGTGTACGAGGGCAAAACCACCGGCACACCCATTGCACTGCTGATTCAAAACACCGACCAGCGCAGCAAAGACTACGGCAATATTTTGCAAACCTTCCGCCCCGGTCATGCGGACTACACCTATTTCCAAAAATTTGGCATTCGCGACCCTCGCGGTGGGGGGCGTTCATCGGCCCGTTTGACAGCACCCACCGTGGCCGCTGGGGCAGTCGCCAAGAAGTGGCTGAAAGAAAAATACGGCACCACGTTTCACGGCTGCATGACACAAATCGGTGAGCTGCCCATCCCGTTTGAAAGCTGGGACCATGTGGGGCACAACCCGTTTTACGCGCCTTGCGCCGACGTGCAAGCCTTTGAAGACTACATGGACAGCTTGCGCAAAGCGGGCGACTCGTGCGGTGCACGCATTCGCGTGGTGGCCTCGGGCATGCCTGTGGGCTTGGGCCAACCTATTTACGACCGCCTAGATGCCAACATCGCCTACGCCATGATGGGCTTGAACGCAGTGAAGGGGGTCGAGATCGGCGCCGGTTTTGCCAGCGTGGCACAACGTGGCACCACACATGGCGACTCACTCACCCCTGAAGGTTTTCGCACCAACAACGCGGGCGGCATTTTGGGTGGCATCAGCACTGGCCAAGATTTGGAGGTGAGCATTGCCATCAAGCCCACCAGCTCCATCTTGAGCCCGCGTGAATCGATTGACCAAAACAGCCAAACCACCGAGGTGGTGACCAAAGGTCGTCACGACCCCTGCGTGGGCATTCGCGCCACGCCGATTGCCGAAGCCTTGCTGGCTTTGGTGGTGATGGACCATGCCTTGCTGCACCGCGCCCAATGCGGTGATGTGCAAGTGGCCATGCCCGCCATTGCCGGTCATATCTCTGGTCACTCTGGCGTTTGATGGCCTAGGCACGTAGGTCTGCTTTGACATCACCGACGGCACAAGCGCGTTCGAGTCACGCACTTTCTCGCTTTCAGCTCTTGCCTTTTGCGGCGCTATCGGCCAGCTACTTTGCGCACATCGGATTTTTTAATCCCTACCTGCCGTTGTGGCTCAAAGACTTGGGCTTTTCCATCACCATCATTGGCCTACTCACGGCGGTGCAAGCCGCCACGCGTGTGTTGGCCCCGTATGGTTGGGGCTGGCTGAGCGACCACACGGGCGAGCGTGTGAAGTTGCTGCGCTTTTGTGCAGGCGCTGCGCTCATCTGCTCTGCAGGCTTGTTGGTCGAAGGCGGTGTGGTGTGGATGGCAGGGGTGTTGCTGCTGATGTTCATTCACACCAGTGCCATGATGCCCATGAGTGAAGCCGCTTTGGCGCATTGGGTCAGCACCGACCAAGGCTTTGATGCGCGCCGCTACGGCCGTGTGCGCTTGTGGGGCTCACTGGGGTTCTTGGTCACCGTCTTTGTGGCCGGCGCATGGTTTGAAGTGCAGGGCATGCAGAGCTTTCCACTGTGGGCTGTGGGCTCGTTGGTGCTGCTCAACCTGAGTGTGTGGTGGTTGCCCAGCCGCAAAGAAGCGGTGCACCACGATGAGGTACGTCCCTCCATCTTGCCCGTGCTGCGCCAACGCAGTGTCCAGTGGTTTTTTGCGACGGTGTTTTTTCATGTGCTGTCGCACATCGGTATTTATGTGTTCTTCTCGCTCTACCTCGATGAAGCGGGCTACAGCAAAACCATGATTGGTGTGCTGTGGGCCGTGTCGGTGGCGGCTGAGATTGTGTGGTTTTTCACGCAAAGCCGCTGGCTCCCCAAATTCAGTTTGTCGACGTGGATGCTGGTTTGCGCCAGTGCGATGGTGTTGCGCATGGTGCTGACCACATGGGCGGTGCAATGGCTGTGGGCGTTGCTGTTTGCGCAGGTGTTGCACGCGCTCACGTTTGCCACGCAACACACGGCGTGCATTGCTTTGTTGTCACACCATTTTCCGGGGCGACTCCGGGGGCGAGGGCAGGCCTTGTACGCCTCTATTGGCTACGGTGTGCCGGGTGTTTTGGGGGCGTTGGGTGGCGGTGCCTTGAGCGAGGTGTGGGGCTTGTCGTCGGTGTATGCCGTCTCGATCGGCACCTCGGTGTTGGCCTGTGTGTGTGCTTGGCAGTCCATGCGTCAACCTCTCAGGCCCCACGCGCAAGCTTGAGTGCAGATGGGGTCAGTCAGCGACTGAGGCGATCAAAAAGAGGTTTGGCTTTTTGTGCCACCCAGTGGTGAATGGGGACTTCTGCCTTTTCATGCAAAAACAAACCCACGCCCACACAAAGCAGCCAAGCAAAACTTGTGAGCGCAAAAGCCGTGAGCGGGTGGTAGAAATGGCTCTTGTTCCACATGTCGCTGAACAGCACGATGACCCCGAAGTGCGTCAAGAACAACACATACGCGCTGTTGGACAAACGGTGCAACACACGCTTCATCGGGGTCCAATGCACCGTGCCTTTGGGCTTGATCACCAACCAAATGGCCGTGACCCAAGCCAATGACAAGCGTGTGCGGTATTCAAACCACAAAGCCCCAGCGCCAAGAATTGCCGTGATCCAAAACACACGGGCATCAAAAGCTGATCGCTTCGCCCAAGCCGCCAAGACGCCCAAACCATAGGCCGCAAAAAAGTAGAGCGCCCAAATGTCCAGTTCATCCACACGGTTGAATTGCCACATGGACGCCACACACAGCAACGCGATCACCACAGACACACGCTGCGATTTGCGACCTTGTAAGGCATGGCACAACAGAACCAGCAAGGCGTACAGCTGGAAATCAATTGCCACATACCAAGCCCCGCTGGAGAGTGCTTCAAAACCCAGTAGGTCGTGAATCAAGAACGCATGTGCAATGAATTGCCACAGCGTCGGCTCGCTGGGTAGCCAGTTGGCATGGATGGTCTCGCGTGACATGGCCACGGCCACACTGATCAGTGCCAAGGCCAACGCATAAAACGGCACCAAGCGCAAATAGCGTTTTGCAATCTGTGCGAGTGGATGGGTGATGGGTTTGTGCATCACCGATTGCGCCGCCAAATAACCACCCACAACCAAGAACACCTGCACTGCCAAGCGTGCATAGCGGTACAGCCACTCCATGAGCTGAGGCCACATCAAGGTCATGGTGTCGGCCATAGGGCCGTAGGCCGAGAAGTGGTGCCACACAATGAGTTGTGCGGCCATGACTTTCAACACATCGACGGTGACGGAGCGCTCTAACACCTCAGTGGCCTTCTTGCTGCTTTAGTCGTTGGGTTTGAACACCAACAGCAGCGGCGAGTGCACGCGACCGTCGGTGTCGCGCGGCAAGATTTCGGTTTTGTCGATGGCTTTGAGCACCGCGTTGTCCCACGCGGCGTTGCCGCTGGACTTCACAAGTTTGCGATTCACAATCGTGCCGTCCGGTGCACAACGCACTTCCACCTCGGCGGCAGGGTTGCCCGCCACCGAGCTGGGGTCAAACGTGATGTTCGGTTTGATCTTGGCGCGAATACGGCCACCGTA
>JBEEJP010000149.1:0-5201 GCA_041169125.1 Pseudomonadota bacterium | reverse complement strand
ATAGACAGCCCGTAGTACTGCTTGATCCAGCGTTTTTCCTCGATCGTGGGCGACTCAAGGTCAACCCAGATGGGGCGGAATTTGGAGAGTTCTTCCAGCGATTCGATCTCTTCTTGGAAGAGACGACCGTTGGCCAGCGTGAAGATATTGAGCATGGCTGTCCTCGTGCAAGTGGCACAGAAATTCGAAGGGTGAAAAATGCAGCTTTCGAATTCGCGCGACGGCTAAAGGCTCAGTGCGATCCGAAAGCTACCGACTAGGGTAGGTTTCCAAGGAGATGGCTCCGCTGTTGATGTGGGTCAGATTATCGCACTGCCAAGCGTCGATCTAGGGGTTTTCCGTAGGGTGTTTTTGCGCGAATTTTGAGGTCCACCCATTGCCTTTTTGAAAACCTAGGCGCATAGTGAAACTGCTAACTCACCCATGGAGGTTTTTTTATGAACTTGACGATCAGTGGTCACCATCTTGAAGTAACGCCCGCTTTACGTACCTACGTAGAAGGCAAGTTAGACCGCATTACCCGACATTTCGATCAAGTGGTGGACGTGAAGGTGCTGCTTAGCATTGAGAACCAAACCGAAAAAGAAGGTCGACAAAAGGCAGAGTGCAATATCCACGTCAAAGGAAGCGACATGTTTGCCGAAAGTGCACACCACGACATGTATGCCGCTGTCGATGAGCTGATGGACAAATTGGACCGCCAAGTGGTCAAACACAAAGACCGCTTGCAAAATCACCACCATGCCAGCCCTAAGCGACTGATGTAATCTTGCAGAAACTTCTCAAAACCGCCGGAAAACGGCGGTTTTGTCGTTTCGGGCCTTGTTATTTTGTAGGTGCATAATCTGCGCTCAATCATGAATCGCCTAGCTTCCATCCTTCCTGCCGCACAAGTGCTTGTGCGTGTCGAGGTCACCAGTAAAAAGCGCGCCTTCGAAGAGGCGGGTTTGTTGTTTGAGGGTCTGCATGGCCTCAACCGCGCCTTGGTGGCTGAGAGCTTGTTTGCGCGTGAGCGTCTGGGCTCGACGGGCTTGGGCCATGGGGTGGCGATTCCACACGGGCGCATCAAGGGGCTGAAGTCGCCCATGGCGGCGGTGTTTCAACTGGACAAGGCGATTGGCTTTGACGCACCAGATGAACAGCCGGTTGGCTTGCTGATCTTTTTGCTGGTGCCTGAGGCGTCCACACAAAAGCATCTTGAAATCTTGTCTGAAATCGCCGAACTGCTCAGTGACACGGGCTTGCGCGAAAAAATCAAAACCTGTGATGACGCGGCGGAACTTCACCGCATCATCTCTACCTGGAACGCGGTGCAACCGTGAGGCCTTCGGTCATCAGCGCGGATGTGCTGTTTGAAGCCTTTCGCGGTCGTTTGCGCTGGGAGTGGATTGCCGGCTTAGGGGCTTCAGAGCGTCATTTTGACGAAGTGGCGGTGCGCAGCGCCCGTTCCGGCGCTGACTTGGTGGGTTACCTCAACTACATTCATCCTTATCGCGTGCAGGTGATGGGCGAGCGTGAAGCCAATTACGTCAGCAAAGCTTCCCCTGAAGACAGTGCGCGGCGCATTGCTCGGATCGTGACACTGGAGCCCCCCATGTTGGTCTTGGCCGATGGCCAGCAGCCTTCAGAGGCGTTGGTCGCCATGTGTGAGCGGGCACAAATTCCCTTGTTTGCTACTCACGAATCGGCGGCGTTTGTCATTGATTTGTTGCGCGCGTATTTGTCCAAACACTTTGCCGATCGCACCACCATGCACGGTGTGTTCATGGACATTCTGGGTTTGGGCGTGATGATCACGGGCGAGTCTGGCTTGGGCAAAAGCGAGTTGGGCTTAGAGCTGATCTCACGTGGCAATGGTTTGGTGGCCGATGATGCGGTGGATCTGTATCGCATCAACCAAACCACGGTGGAGGGCCGCTGCCCAGAGTTGCTGCAAAACTTGTTGGAAGTGCGCGGCATTGGCTTGCTCGACATTCGTGCGATTTTTGGTGAGACAGCGGTGCGCCGCAAAATGCGACTCAAGCTCATCGTGCATCTGGTGCGCAAAGAAACCTTGGAGCGTGACTATGAGCGCTTGCCGCACGAACCTTTGACGCAAGATGTGTTGGGCGTGCCTGTGCGCAAGGTCATCATCCAAGTGGTGGCAGGCCGCAACATTGCGGTGTTGGTGGAGGCGGCTGTGCGCAACTCCATCTTGCAGTTGCGTGGTGTGGATACCTACCAAGAGTTCATTGCTCGCCACCAACGCGCGATGCAACAAGGTTAAGCCTTATGGCTACAGCGCGCAGCCCCGCCGCTACAATGAATGCATCCTAGCCACAGCGCCTTTTGGGGCCTTTCTTTCATGTTTGCACTTCGTCGAAATGCGTCGGTTTTTTTTCGCCAACACAGCCGTTGGGTGCTCACTGCCTGTGTGTGGACATGCATGGGGCTCACGGCATGCTCCAGCAACTTAATTTACAAACCTGAAGTCGTGCAAGGCAACTTCGTTTCACGCGAACAAGTGCAAGCCTTGCGTCCAGGGATGCCGCGTCAAGCGGTGCGCGATGTGTTGGGCACACCGTTGGTCACCAGCCTCTTCCATGCGAACCGTTGGGATTACGCGTTCACGATTCGTCGCCAAGGCTCCGAGCCGCAACAGCGTCGCTTCAGTGTGTTCTTTAAGAACGATGTGTTGGAGCGCATTGAAGGCGACCCCTTGCCCACCGAGGCGGAGTTTGCCGCCAAGCTTGACAACCGCCGTCCCCCCAGTAAATTGCCCGAGCTGAAAGCCTCCGAGGCGGATTTGGCTAAATTTCCAGCCAAGTCTGCAACGCCTGCCAATGCATCACCCGCTGCTGCACCTGTGGCACCTGTCTCTTACCCCCCGCTCGAAGCGGCCCGTTGATTTTGAAAGTGCCGACACACCATGGCCTCATCTCCTGATATTTTGAAAATTGCCATCGCTGGCGCTAGTGGTCGCATGGGCCACATGTTGATTGAGGCGGTGCGCAATGACCCCACTTGCCAATTGGCAGGCGCTTTGGATGTGCCGTCTAGTCCCGGTATCGGCAACGATGCGACGGGGTTTTTGGGGCAAGCCAGTGGCGTCAACATCGAAGCCGACGTACGCAAAGGCTTGCAAAACAGCCACGTGCTGATTGACTTCACGCGCCCCGAAGGCACGCTGGCACACTTGAAAATTTGCCGCGAGTTGGGTGTCAAGTTGGTCATTGGCACCACAGGCTTCACCGACGAACAAAAAGCTGAAATTGCGGCGGCGGCCAAAGACATTGCCATCGTGATGGCACCCAACATGAGCGTGGGTGTGAACGTGACGTTGAAGTTGTTGCAAATGGCGGCCCAAGCCATGCCCACGGGCTACGACATTGAAATCATCGAAGCGCACCACCGTCACAAAGTGGATGCACCGTCGGGCACCGCCTTGAAAATGGGTGAAGTCATTGCCGACGCGATCGGTCGTGACCTCAAAGACTGCGCGGTGTACGAGCGGTATGGCCACACCGGCGAGCGTGACCCATCGACCATCGGTTTTTCCACCATCCGTGGTGGCGATATCGTGGGTGACCACACCGTGCTGTTTGCCGGCATTGGCGAGCGCATTGAAATCACGCACAAGTCGTCCAGCCGCGCCACCTATGCGCAAGGCAGCTTGCGTGCCGCCAGTTTCTTGGCGGGCAAAAGCACAGGCTTGTTCGACATGTTTGACGTCTTGAACTTGCGTTAAGCACATGGACTTCTTCGCTGCTGCTTTACAAGGCGACACACTCAGCGCCACCTTGGCCTTGGGTTTGTTGGCCATGTCCGTGGCCAGTTGGACCGTTATTTTTTACAAGGCTTGGTTGTTGCAGCGCGTGAGTGCCGATGTGGCCCAAGGCAAAGCCGCGTTCTGGCAAGCGCCCAATGTGCAGCAGGGCATTCAAACTTTGGCGTCGCTCGAGCGCACGGCTGTGTTGTTGCCGTTGGCGCAAGCCAGTCAACAGCGCATGGTCGGCACCCTAGGTGCGCAAGGTGATATCTCTGCCCAACGCACGCGCGTGTTGCGCGATGCCTTGCACAGCGTGTTGCACCGTTTGCAATCGGGTCAAGTGTTGTTGGCCACCGTGGGTTCCACCGCGCCGTTTGTGGGCTTGTTAGGGACGGTGTGGGGCATTTATCACGCGCTCACGGGCATTGCTACGGCGGGCCAGTTGACGATTGAACGCGTGGCAGGTCCTGTGGGCGAGGCGCTGGTGATGACGGCTGCAGGTTTGGCTGTGGCGTTGCCGGCCGTGTTGGCTTTTAACGTCATGGGTCGCGTCATCAACCGTTTGGAGCAAGAGCTGGAAGGCTTTGCCCACGACCTGCGAGAGCTTTGATGGCCTTTGGACGTTTTGAGCGCACGCCGGGCCAAACGCCCATGAGCGACATCAACGTCACCCCCTTGGTCGATGTGATGATGGTCTTGTTGGTCATCTTCATCATCACGGCGCCTTTGATGGTCAGCGCGTTGAAGTTGGATTTGCCCAAAACCGATGGCGCCCAAGCCAGCAGTGCGCCGCCGCGCTTTATCAAACTCAGCATCGATGCCAAAGGCAAGGTGTATTTGGATGACAAAGTCACGTCAATGGACGATCTCAAACGCAGCCTGAACGCCCAAGCCTCGAAAGCACTGGCGATGGACCACGGTGAATTGCCAGAAGTCCAGCTGCGTGCCGACGAACGTGTGCCTTACGGCAAGGTGGTTGAAGTCATGGGCTTGGCCCAGCAAGCGGGCATGAACCGCATTGGCTTTGTGACCGAGCGCAAGCCGCCTGCGTCAGCCCCCTGATTGGGCCCCAACCCAGCCTAAAATCTAGGTTGGATGCGCCTTGGCTTTTTAAGGCGCCGCTCCCCGCACAAGACGGGGTTCTCTGACTGATTCCATGCAAGACAAATACAACCACACCGAGGTCGAGCGCGCCGTTCAGGCCGCTTGGACCCAAGCCGATGCCTACCGCGTGACCGAAGACGCGTCGAAGAAAAAGTTTTACGCCTGCTCCATGCTGCCCTACCCCAGCGGCAAGCTGCACATGGGCCACGTGCGCAACTACACCATCAACGACATGCTCACGCGCAACCTGCGCATGAAGGGTTACAACGTCTTGATGCCCATGGGCTGGGACGCGTTTGGTTTGCCCGCTGAAAACGCCGCACTTAAAAATGGTGTGCCACCCGCCAAG
>JBEEJP010000148.1:0-5235 GCA_041169125.1 Pseudomonadota bacterium | reverse complement strand
AACAAACACTGCCGGATGGCACGGTAACCAAACGCACGGTTCGCAGCCAAGGCGGCGTGGTCATGGCCAGTGGTGGTTTCAACCGCCATGCCACGCGACGCGCGCAGATGTTGCCAGGCGCGAAAGAAGCTTGGTGCCC
Source organism: Pseudomonadota bacterium (assembly GCA_041169125.1). Lineage (GTDB taxonomy): Bacteria > Pseudomonadota > Gammaproteobacteria > Burkholderiales > Burkholderiaceae_C > Limnohabitans. The sequence continues at coordinate 5,096 of JBEEJP010000148.1, read as the reverse complement.
CGCAGGCCCCGGCCACACCGGCAAAGCACAAGACTTGGCGTTGCAAGCCGGTGGCCAACTGGGCACCGGGGGTTTGAGCCATGCGTTTTGGGCACCCGTGTCCACACGCCAACGTGCCGATGGCAGCACGGCTGTGTTTCCGCACTTTGTGATGGACCGCGGCAAGCCCGGCATGATCACGGTGGACAGCCAAGGCCAACGCTACTTGAATGAATCCACCTCGTACCACTTGTTTGGCATTGCCATGCAAGCGCACCACGCCACCACGCCCAGCGTGCCCTCGTGGTTGGTGTGCGACGCAGGCGCCTTGAAGCGCTACGGCATCGGCATGATCCGCCCCGGCGGCAAAGGCCTCGAACCCTTCTTGGCCGATGGCTATTTGAAGCAAGGCCACACCTTGGCTGATTTGGCGAAGCAACTCAAGGTGCCAGCAGAGCAACTGCAAGCCACGGTTGATCGTTTCAATGCTTTTGCAGACAAAGGCGTAGACGAAGACTTCCAACGCGGCACCACCGACTACCAACGCGCCAACGGCGACGCCACATGGCACGGGCCTAACCCGTGCTTGGGCGCCTTGCGCGAAGGCCCGTTCTACGCCATTGCGCTTTACCCCGGCGACATCGGTGCGTCCACAGGCTTGGTCACCGATGGCGACGCGCGCGTGCTCAATGCACAAGGCGTGGCGATTGAAGGTTTGTATGCCGCCGGCAATGACATGCACTCCATCATGGGTGGCGTGTACCCTGCCCCCGGCATCACCATTGGCCCCGGTGTGACGTTTGGTTACTTAGCCGCCAAGCACGCTATTGCCCGAGCTCGCCAAGCTTAAAACTTTGCAGTTCAACGAAAGAAAGCCCCGCCAGTTTGCACTGACGGGGCTTTTCTTTTGCGGGTGAAATTTATTCAGTGGCCAACGCCATCACGCCTGTGGCGGTGTTGGAAATTGGGATGTGGTAGTTTTGATGCACGGGTGTCACGTGGTTGCCCAACGCACCGCGCATGGCCAACCACATCAGCAGCTCAACGCCTTGTGTGCCGGTCTTTTCCACCAGTTCGTGGATGCTGAACTGCGTGGCCCACTCAGGGTTCTTTTGCAGGCTGTCCATGAATTCCAAATCAAACGCTTTGTTGATGTGGCCTGCACGTTCGCCATCGAGCTGGTGGCTCAAACCACCTGTGCCTAACACCACCACATTCAAGTTGCTGTCCCAGCTGCGAATGGCGTCTCCCACGGCTTTACCCAAGTTGTAACAGCGCTTGGCTGAAGGCAAGGGAAACTGCACGGTGTTGATGCAAATCGGCACGGTCAGCACCGGACACACGTCATCGGGCCAGAACAATTTGAGGGGCAAGGTGAAGGCGTGGTCCACCAACATTTCTTGGCAAGTGACCACGTCAAATTCTTTCTCCACCAACTCGTTGATGATGTGCCATGACAAATCAGGCGCACCTTTGAACGGGGGCAAGGTGGGAATGCCCCAACCTTCATCTGCGTTGTTGTATTGGGCAGCCGCCCCCACGGCAAAGGTGGGCATCTTGTCGAGGAAGAAGTTCAAACCGTGGTCGTTGTAAAACACCACCGCCACGTCAGGCTTGACCTTGCCTAACCATTCGTGAATGGGCGGGAAGCCATCAAAAAAGGGCTTCCAGTACGGGTCTTGCTGAATGCCTTTGGCAATCGCGCCGCCAATCGAAGGGATGTGTGATGAGGCGAGGCCGCCAACAATGTGTGCCATGGTGAGTCTCCTGAATGTTTATTGGTGAGCGGCTGCGCGCAGCTTGGCTTTGAATTCTTCTTTGGTCATGCCAGTTTGGGCGGCGCCCAGGTCTTGCACATCCAAACCCAATATGCCTGCGAACTTGGCGAGGTAATACACATTGCCACCTGCCGCAATGAGCCCCAACACATTGCGCGTGCGAATGGCGGTGGCCTGCTCGTCGTTCAAGCCGTACTGCAACATGTACGCCTCTTCATCGCCTTTGAAGGCATTGCGGTTGTCGGCGCTGTTGAAGGAGTAGCACATCTTGTTAAGGGCATAGCCTTTTTGGGCTTGGTCGCCGTCAAACAAAGTGGTGCCAAAAATAGGTTCAGGCTTGTGGCTCATGGGTGTCTCCGTGCTGAAAGTTTTGGAATGACTCGGAGTGTGGCGTTTTGAACCCATAAAATAAACAAAGCAATCTTCATTTATTCCATGAAAAAATTTAATCATTTGGATTTGGACGGTCATTTGCTGCATTTGCTCAACACCGTCATTGAGCAAGGCTCCGTCACGGCTGCGGCCAACACGTTGGGCATCACCCAATCGGCCGTGAGCCACCAGTTGGACCGTTTACGGGCCATCGTGGGGGACGCCTTGTTTGTGAAGTCAGGGCGCGGCATTGTGCCCACCGCACGGGCTGAAAGCTTGGCGCAGCAAGCGCAGGGCTTGCTGACCCAATTGCAAGGCTTTGTACACAGCGGTGCGTTTGAACCTGCGCGATTAAGCCAATGCTTCACGATCGCCGCGAATGATTTGCAACGCGACTTGCTCTTGCCGCGCTTGCTCACGCGCTTGCAAGTGCAAGCCCCGGGTGTGAGCCTGCGCGTGGTGCCCTCAGATGTTCCTAGCGCCGACATGCTGCGTGCGCAAGACTGCCAGTTGGTCATCAGCCCTCGCCCACCAGACGCCACCGACATCAAACACAAACGCCTGTTTACCGACAGCTACCGTGTGTTTTATGACCCCCAAGTGCGCAAAGCACCGCGTTCGCTCAAAGCGTATGAAGCAGCGGAGCACATCACCGTGGTGCATCAGCCACGCCGCAGTTTGGACATTGACGAACTGCTCCTCAAGAAGGGCGTGAATCGACGCTTCTCAGCGACGCTGAGCAACTTTGCCGGTGTGGCTGCATTTGTGGCGGGCACCGAGCGCTTGGCCACATTGCCCGGCTTGCTGCGCCAAAGTTTGCTGCGTGGCCTAGCCGATGCCCCAGTGCCGTTTGAGACACCCGAGATGCCGATGTACGCCATTTGGCATGTGCGGCATCAACAAGACCCTGTGCACCAATGGCTGCGTGAGCAGCTGATGCAGATTCAAACGGTTTGACTCATTTGATTTTTTGGCGCAACTCATACACCGTGAGCAAGCCCCCAGCGGTGCCACACAATGCAATCAAGCCCATGCCCACCACCGACAGTTGATCGGGCACATGGTCAAACACGAGCCAGCCACCCAGCATGGCAAAGGCAATTTGCACGTACATATAAGGCATCAGCGCACCCGCAGGGGAACGCTCGAAAGCCAAGATGAGCAAGAAATGGCCGGTTGCCCCGGCCACCCCCATGAGCACCAACTCCAGCAGCACGCGTGTTTCGGTCACCGGCACCCAAAACCAAAACAAGGGGATCGACGTCAAGGCCGTACCCACCCAGGTGGTGTAGAACTGCGTGGTCATGGCGTCTTCGGTACGCGCCATTTTGCTGGTGAGCAATTGAAACGCGGTATTGACCACGACCAAAGCCGCAGGAATCAGCAGAGTCCAACCAAAGACTTCTGTCCCAGGGCGCACGATGATGAGTGTGCCAACAAAGCCGCCGCACACCAGAACAATGCGTTGCGATGACACATGTTCATTCAACATACGCGTCGCCAAAAGCGTGACCAGCAGAGGCACCACCATCACGATGGCTGTAAATTCTCCGACCGGCAATAACGTCAAGCTTGAAAAAGCCAAACCTGTGACGAGCGTCAAAAGAACGCCTCGCGTGATTTGCTGACGTGGGTTTTGTGTTTTTAAAACATCAAGCCCTTTGAGTGGCAACACCACCGCCGTCGTAAGCAAGGCTTGGAAAAAATAACGCGCCCAAATCGCCATCATCACCGGTACTACCGTGGTGACGCGTTTGGTGGTGGTATCTAAAACAGCAAAGCACGCCGAGGCCATCAGCAATAAGCCGATGCCCCATAAGGCGTGCTTGGATTGACTCACCGAGGAGATTTAAGCGTTGAGCTGCAACTCCAACTCGTGCAAGACCTTGTAGCAAGGCAACACTTGCGCCACGCTGGAGTTGGGTTCGCGGCCTTCTTTGATGGCAGCAAAGAACTCACGGTCTTGCAACTCGATGCCATTCATCGACACCGCCACTTTGGAGACGTCGATTTGCTCTTCTTTGCCGGTGTACAGATCGTCGTATCGCGCAAGGTAAGTGCCGGTGTCGCCGATGTAGCGGAAGTAAGTGCCCAAAGGACCATCGTTGTTGAACGACAAGCTCAAGGTACAAATCGCACCATTGGCCGCTTGCAACTGGATGCTCATGTCCATCGCAATGCCCAGCGTGGGGTGGATGGGGCCTTGCACGGCATTGGCTTTGACGATGGGGCTGCCGGCTTGGTAGGCAAACAAGTCCACCGTGTGCGCAGCGTGGTGCCACAACAAGTGATCGGTCCAGCTACGGGCTTGGCCCAGCGCGTTCATGTTGGTGCGACGGAAGAAATAGGTTTGCACATCCATTTGTTGGATGTTGAATTCGCCCGCTTTGATTTTGTTGTGCACCCATTGGTGGCTGGGGTTGAAGCGACGGGTGTGACCGCACATGGCCACCAAGCCTTTTTCTTTGGCCACGCGCACCACTTCGTCGGCGTCTTTCCAGCTGTCGGCCAATGGAATTTCAACTTGCACATGCTTACCAGCTTTCAAGCAAGCCAAGCTTTGTGCGGCGTGCATTTGGGTGGGCGTACACAGAATGACGGCATCCACTTCGGGCAATGCCAAGCTGTCGGCCAAGTCAGTGGTGACGTGCTTGATGCCGTATTTATCGGCGACTTCTTTGGTTTTTTCCAAATCGCGGCTGATCAACGACACGACTTCCACGCCGTCGATGTTTTTGATGCCGTCCAAGTGCTTGATGCCAAAGGCACCTGCGCCCGCCAAGGCGACTTTGATGGTTTTGCTCATCTTGTTTTCCTCTTGATTGCTTATGCGTTTTCCAAAATTGCGTGTCCCACAGCCGTGTTCGATGCAGGCACGTGGTAGAAGCGATGGGCCAGTTTAGGCGCTGGGCCCACCACTTTGCCGTTTTGGATGTCAGACATCGCACCGCGTGCGATGAGCCACAT
>JBEEJP010000147.1:0-5256 GCA_041169125.1 Pseudomonadota bacterium | reverse complement strand
GAAGACAAGCGCCGCATCAGCTTGGGCATGAAGCAATGCAAAGCCAACCCATGGCAAGACTTCGCTCAAAACACCAAGCGCGGCGACCGCGTGAAGGGCCCGATCAAGTCGATCACCGACTTCGGCGTGTTTGTGGGCTTGGCTGCCGGCATCGACGGTTTGGTTCACTTGTCTGACTTGTCTTGGAACGAAACCGGCGAAAACGCTGTGCGCGAATTCAAGAAAGGCCAAGAAGTTGAAGCCATCGTGTTGGCTGTGGACGTGGACCGCGAGCGCATCAGCTTGGGCATCAAACAACTCGACTCTGACCCCTTCACCACTTTCGTGTCGATCAACGACAAAGGCCAAACCGTCACCGGTAAGGTCAAGACAGTGGACGCCAAGGGCGCTGAAATCGACCTCGGCGAAGACATCGTGGGCTACTTGCGCGTCAGCGAAATTTCACGCGACCGCGTGGAAGATGCTAGCCACGTGTTGAAAGTCGGCGACGAAGTGACCGCTGTGGTGGTGAACGTGGATCGCAAGACCCGCAACATCCAGTTGTCCATCAAAGCCAAAGACGCTGTGGACCAACAAGAAGCCATGGCTTCCTTGTCTCAACAGTCCAAAGCCGACAACGCTGGTACCACCAGCTTGGGTGCTTTGTTGCGCGCTAAGCTCGACAACAACTGATGACCCGTTCAGACCTGGTCGAAGAACTGGCTGCCCGTTTTGGGCAGCTCACGCACCGCGACGCCGAGTTCGCTGTCAAGACACTGCTTGACGCGATGAGCGACGCGCTGGTGCGCGGGCACCGCATTGAGTTGCGTGGCTTTGGCAGTTTTTCGATCAACCGTCGCCCGCCTCGCATGGGACGCAACCCGCGCTCCGGCGAAAGCGTGGCGATTCCTGAAAAGCGTGTGCCGCATTTCAAACCAGGCAAAGCCCTGCGCGAAGCGGTGGACACACGCACCAAGGAATTGTTGGCGGGGTCTGAATCCAAAGGTTGAAACGGTTTATTTCAAGATGCCGCAAGGCTAAAATGGCCCTCGTCACAGAGGAGCTAACTTGAAAAACCTCATGTGGCTGCTTCAGTTGTTACTGAAGGCAGCCATTTTTTTTACCCTGTTCGCTTTTGCGCTGAACAACCAACACGATGCCGTGGTCCATTTCTTTTTTGGCACCACGTGGAGCGCACCGTTGGTGTTGGTGTTGCTGAGCGTGTTCGTCATGGGCGTGGCGGTCGGTGTCATTGGCATGGTGCCGCGCTGGTGGAAACACCGTCGTTTGGCCCAATTGGCCAACCGTTCACCCGCTGAAACCACGACGTCATCCGCCCCTTCTTCTGTGGACCCCACACATGGAATTTGACCTCAGCTGGATTTTGCTGGGCTTGCCTGTGGCCTTCATCTTGGGCTGGGTCGCCTCGCGCATGGACTTGCGCCAGCTGCGCCTTGAAAACCGCCAAACACCCAAGGCGTATTTCAAAGGCTTGAACCACTTGCTCAACGAGCAGCAAGACCAAGCCATTGACGCTTTCATCGAGGCCGTGCAACACGACCCCGACACCTCTGAGCTGCATTTTGCGTTGGGCAACTTGTTTCGCCGCCGTGGCGAATACGAACGCGCAGTGCGTGTGCACCAGCACTTGCTGTCACGCGGTGATTTGAGCCAAGCCGACCGTGACCGTGCACAACACGCACTGGCCTTGGACTACCTCAAAGCAGGCCTGCTCGACCGCGCCGAAGACGCCCTGAACAAACTCGAAGGCACCGCGCATCAAACACAAGCCCACTTGGCCTTGCTCAGCATTTACGAACGCTCACGCGATTGGGCCAAAGCCTCGGTGATTGCCCAAAAATTGAGTGACAGCGGGCAAGGCAGCTTTCAAGGTCGCTTGGCGCACTACCTGTGTGAAGAAGCCGAAAGCTTGGATGTGACACAGCACGCCGACCAAATTGTGAGCCTGCTCAAGCAAGCCACAGAGGCTGCCCCACACAATGCACGCGCACGCATAGCGTTGGCTAAAACGTATGAGCAAACCCATCGTGCGGCCGAGGCCTATGCCACCCTGGACAACTTAGCCGCACAAGTGCCCGCCTCTTTGCCTTTGCTCGCACCCAAGCTCGCAGCCTTGGCGCAAACATTGAACTGCACACCCAAAGCCTTGACATTGCTTGAGGCCAGCTACGCCAAAACCGCATCCCTCGATGTGCTCAATGCCATCGTGACGTTGCGCAAAGGACAAGGCGACGCTGACACTGGCGGCCTGTTTGCCAAGCACTTAGAGCGCGAACCTTCGTTGGTCGCCGCCACCCAGTGGATTGCCAACGAAAAATTTGAGCACGAAGAATTTCACCCACAAGTGCAACGCGCGCTTGAACGCGCCGCCAAACCCTTGCAGCGCTACCGCTGCGCTGCTTGCGGCTTTGAGGCCAGCCAACACTTTTGGCAATGCCCAGGCTGCCAAGCTTGGGACAGCTACCCCGCCCGCCGTGTGGAAGAACTATGACCTTGAATAAACAACGACTCAGCCAGGCCCACGTGTTGGTCGTGGGCGATGTGATGCTCGACCGCTATTGGTACGGCGCGGTAGACCGCATCAGCCCCGAAGCGCCTGTGCCCGTGGTGCGCATCACGCGCGAAGAAAACCGTTTGGGCGGTTGTGCCAACGTGGCGTACAACGTAGTGAGCTTGGGCGCGCATTCATCTTTGCTGTCTGTGGTGGGCGACGATGAAGCCAGTCACTTGCTGGAAGACTTGGTGGCCAAAACCGGCATTGCGCCCCACTTAGGCCGCGACAGCCAGCTCAAAACCACAGTCAAACTGCGCGTCATTGGCCGCCAACAACAGCTCTTGCGTGTGGACTTTGAAAACACACCACAAAACGAAGTGTTGGCCTCGCAAACCGATCAGTTCATGCAACTGCTGCCCACCCACCACGTGGTGCTGTTTTCTGACTATGGCAAAGGTGGCTTGGCCCATGTGTCAGACATGATCACTGCCGCACGCGCGGCAGGCAAGGCCGTGCTGATTGACCCCAAAGGCAGCGACTACTCGCGCTATGCGGGCGCGACCTGCATCACCCCCAACCGCGCTGAGCTAGAACAAGTGATTGGCAAATGGCGCAGCGAAGCCGAGCTGGTACAAAAAGCCCACGCACTGCGCCAAGAGCTCCAACTCGACGCCCTCCTCCTCACCCGCAGCGAAGAAGGCATGACCTTGTTTGATGCCCAAGGCGAATTGAGTGTGTCCGCCCAAGCCCGTGAAGTGTTTGACGTCACAGGCGCTGGCGACACCGTGATTGCCACCTTGGCCACGTTGGTCGCAGCAGGCGTGAGCTTGCGTGACGCCATGCCGCTGGCCAACAAAGCAGGCGGCGTGGTGGTGGGTAAATTTGGCACAGCCACCGTCAGCTACGAAGAGCTGATGGCGTAAATCAGAGCCCACAAAGCTCAGGAGTAAGTTATGAAAATTGTCGTCACAGGCGCCGCTGGTTTTATCGGCAGCAACATCATCAAGGGGTTGAATGCGCGTGGCATCACCAACATCATCGCGGTCGATGACCTGACCGAAGGCGACAAGTTTCGCAACATCGCCGATTTAAAAATTGCCGACTACCTCGACAAAGATGTGTTCTACGAACTCTTTGCCGAGAACGCGTTTGGCAAAGTCGAAGCCGTCTTCCACGAAGGCGCTTGCAGCGACACCATGGAGAGCGATGGCAAGTACATGATGGACAACAACTACACCTTGTCGTGTGGCTTGTTCAACGCGTGCCAACAATCTGGCACACGCTTGCTGTATGCCTCATCTGCGGCCACCTACGGCGGCAGCGACACGTTTGTGGAATCTCCCGAGTACGAGTTGCCGCTCAATGTGTACGGCTACTCCAAGCTGTTGTTTGACCAACGCATGCGTTTGGAATGCAACAACAATTTCAAAAAATTCAAACGCCAAGTGGTGGGCTTTCGCTACTTCAATGTGTATGGCCCACGCGAGCAACACAAAGGTCGCATGGCCAGTGTGGCGTTTCACCAGTTCAACCAATTCAATGCAGAAGGCAAAGTGAAGTTGTTTGGTGAATACGGTGGCTACGCCCAAGGCGCGCAAATGCGCGACTTTGTATTCATCGACGACGTGGTGGCTGTGAACCTGTGGTTCTTGGACAACCCTGACAAATCTGGCATCTTCAACCTCGGCTCAGGCCGTGCGCAGCCTTTCAACGATGTCGCACTGTCCGTGGTCAACGCCATGCGTGCCAAAAAGGGCGAAGCGGCGTTGGACTTGGCCGGTGCGGCCAAGGCTGGCTTGATCGAATACGTGCCCTTCCCCGACGCGCTGCGTGGCAAATACCAGTGCTACACGCAAGCGGACTTGACCCACTTACGGGCCAGCGGCTGTGACCACGCATTTGCCGATGTGCAAAGTGGTGTCACCCAATACATGGCCACGTTGAGCCAATAAGCGCCTCACCCATGAACACCCTACCCAACCACTTCTGTCGTTGCGCGGTGTTCCCAAAGCTGAAGCGACACGCACCTCGTGCGGTGATTCGTCGCCTGCTAGGTGGCGTTGTGGCGCTGTTGTTTGGTCACGCGGCCCTAGCGCTTGACTTCAACCAAGCCAACGAGGCAGAGCTCGACAGCATCCAAGGCATGGGGCCGACACTCAGTGCCAAAGTGCTCAAAGCCCGTGCGCAAGGCACGTTCAAAGATTGGTCGGACTTGATGCAGCGCGTTCCGGGCATTCGCCAACACAAAGCGCAACAATTTTCACAACAAGGCTGGACCGTCAACGGTCAAGCGTTGGCGACACAGCGTTAACCTAACGCAAAGCTTCCAAAGCATCCTCGCGCCAGAAGGTGGCCGCAGCAAAGAACCCTTCCCACACACAGCCATTGCACCCTCGACCGCAGCAGGTGGTGGGCTCTGGCGGTGGCGCACGCAAGGCCACACCTTGTTGCAAGGCCAGTGCTTGTGCCTTGGCAAACAAGGCCTGCGCACTCGGCCCATCGTGCAAGGGCATGTGGGCTAAAGATTCGATGCTCATGCACGAATCCTAGCCGCATCACCAACGCTTATTTGTTGGCGTTGGCAAAGAACAGCTGTTCGCCACCAATCTTGTAGCCGTTGATCGATGCTTGGCCCGCAGGCGACACCACCCAATCGACAAATTTTTGCGCCAAGTCGGCTTTGACATGCGCATGTTTGGCGGGGTTGACCACCATCACACCGTATTGGTTGAACAAGCGGTTGTCGCCTTCCACCAAGATTT
>JBEEJP010000146.1:0-5258 GCA_041169125.1 Pseudomonadota bacterium | reverse complement strand
AAATTGCGTGTCCCACAGCCGTGTTCGATGCAGGCACGTGGTAGAAGCGATGGGCCAGTTTAGGCGCTGGGCCCACCACTTTGCCGTTTTGGATGTCAGACATCGCACCGCGTGCGATGAGCCACATGACCAACTCAATGCCTTCGCTGCCGGCCTCACGCACGTAGTCGATGTGCGGCACATTGGCGCAGGCCACGGGGTCGTTGATCATCAAATCAAGCCAGTTGTTGTCCCACTCGCGGTTGATCAAGCCTGCGCGTGCGCCTTGCAACTGGTGGCTCATGCCGCCCGTGCCCCAGATGTGCACGTTGAGGTCTTCGTCGTAGCTCTCAATGGCTTTGCGAATGGCTTGGCCTAAATTGAAACAACGCTGACCGCTCGGCACGGGGTACTGCACCACGTTCACCGCAAACGGGATGATGGGGCAAGGCCAAGCATCTTTAACAGGGTCTTTCTCGCCGCACATCAAAGACAGTGGCACGGTCAAGCCGTGGTCCACGTCCATCTTGTTGACAATGGTGAGGTCAAAGTCTTGTTGGATGACCGACTGTGCGATGTGCGACGCCAACTCGGGGTGGCCTTTCACCTTAGGCACAGGGCGTGCGCCGTAGCCTTCGTCGGCGGGTGTGTATTCAGCCGCGGTGCCAATGGCGAAGGTCGGAATCATGTCCAAGCTGAATGCGGTGGCATGGTCGTTGTAGACCAAGAAGATCACGTCGGGCTTGTTGTCTTTCATCCATTGTTTGGAGAAGTCGTAGCCCGCAAACAGCGGTTTCCAGTAGTCTTCGTGGGTTTTGCCCAAGTCCATGGCCGCGCCAATGGCGGGCACGTGGGAGGTGTAAACAGATGCGGTAATGCGTGCCATGTGCTTAGCCTTTCTTGCCTGCGGCGCTGAGTTGTTGTCCGGCTGCGCCTTGGGGTTGGTTTTTTTCTTGCGCGTCGCCGTCTTCGCCGATGTAACGGTTGCCCTCGGCTGAGCGGCCGCCTTTCAACATCATGTTGCGGTATTCCTCTTCGGTCATGCCGGTCATGGAGCCTGCCATTTGCTGGAAGCTCAAACCATCGGTGGCGCCGATTTTGGCAAGGAAGTAAATGTTGCCACCGGTGCGCATGCACCAGTTCAAATCGCGGGCCAACACCGCCTGCTTTTGCTCTTCGGTCATGGCCCACTCGTCCAAGTAGGCGCGTTCGTTGGCTTTGAAACGTGTGCGATTCTCAGCCTTCATGAGCGACATGCAGAACTGGTTGAGCCAGTAGCCTTTGCGCGATTGCTCGGCATCAAAAATGATGGTGCCGGGCACGTCTTTGTAGGGTTTGTCGAGTGCCATTAAAAAGTCTCCTCTGGCCAATACAGGCGCATGGGGTTGTCCACCAACAGTTTCTTTTGCAACTCAGGGGTGGTTGCAATGTGGGGAATGAAGTCCACCAACAAGCCGTCATCGGGCATGTGGTCTTTGAGGTTGGGGTGTGGCCAATCGGTGCCCCAGATCACGCGATTCGGGAACTCGTCCACGATGCGTTTGGCAAAAGGAATCACATCCTTGTAGGCGTTTTGCTCGCCGTTCAAAGCTTTCGGGCCAGAGACAGACAAACGCTCTGGGCAGGTCACCTTGCTCCAGACGTTGGGGTGTTCGCGCATGAACTTGACGAACAACTCAAACTCAGGACCATCGACAGGTTTGGTCACATCGGGGCGGCCCATGTGATCGACCACCACGTTGGTGGGCAAGGCGGTGAAGAAGTCCCACAGCTCGGGCAAGTCGACGGCTTCAAAGTAAATCACCACATGCCAGCCGTACATTTGCACGCGTTTGGCAATTTCAAGCAATTCATCTTTGGGCGTGAAATCCACCAAGCGTTTGACAAAGTTAAAGCGCACACCGCGCACGCCCGCGTCGTGCATGGCTTGCAATTCGTCTTCGGTCACGCTGCGCTTGACGGTGGCCACGCCACGGGCTTTGCCACCCGAGCTGACCAAGGCATCCACCATGGCGCGGTTGTCTGCGCCGTGGCAGGTGGCTTGCACCACCACGTTGCGCGCAAACCCAAGGTGGTCGCGCAAAGCGTAGAGCTGGTGCTTTGAGGCATCGCAAGGGGTGTACTTGCGCTCTGGGGCGTAGGGAAATTCATTGCCAGGACCAAACACGTGGCAGTGGGCATCTACCGCACCTGCGGGCAATTTGAATTGGGGTTTGGCGGGGCCTGTGTACCAGTCCATCCAGCCTTCGGTTTTGGTGAAGTCACCTGTGGTCGGTTTGCTCATGGTGTGTCTCCGATCAGTCGATGTATTTCAAACCTGCAGCGGCCAAAGGCTCGCGCATTTTGTACATATCCAGGCCCAGCACGCCAGAGGCGAGTTTGGCGCGTTTCTCGCCTTCAAAGCTTTCACGCTTTTGCGCAGCGGCCAAGGTTTCGGCAGCGCGCGCGGCAGGCACACACACCACACCGTCGTCGTCGGCCACGATCACATCACCAGGTGTGACCCACATGCCCGCACACACCACGGGAATGTTGACCGAGCCGAGGGTGGCTTTGATGGTGCCTTTGCTGCTGATGGCTTTGCTCCACACAGGGAAGTTCATTTTTTGCAGCTCTTTCACGTCACGCACGCCGGCATCGATGATGAGCGCACGTGCACCACGCGCTTGGAACGAAGTGGCCAGCAAATCACCAAAGTAGCCATCGGTGCAGTCTGCCGTCACCGCCGCCACCACGATGTCGCCTGGCTGAATTTGTTCAGCTGCCACGTGCATCATCCAGTTGTCACCGGGGTGCAAGAGCACGGTCACGGCCGTGCCAGACACTTGGCAGCCGGAGAAGATGGGACGCATATAGGGCTTGAGCAAACCCACACGGCCCATGGCTTCGTGCACGGTGGCCGAGCCCAAAGCGGCCAAGCCGTCTGCTGCTGCGCGGTCTGCGCGGTGGATGTTGCGGTACACAACGCCGAGTTCGTACATGTTTTGTCTCCTCTGAATTAACGGCCTTGGGCCTTGAGTTTGGTGTCCAAGCGTGAGAACACGCGACGTGCATTGCCTTCGTACACCTGATGGCGCTCATCGGCATTGAGGTTGAGTGTGGCCTCGATGTAGCGCTTGGTGTCGTCGTAGTAGTGGCCGGTTTCGGGGTCGATGCCGCGCACCGCGCCAATCATTTCGGAGGCGAACATGATGTTCTTGACCGGAATCACTTTGGTCAACAAGTCGATGCCAGGCTGGTGGTACACGCAGGTGTCAAAGTAGATGTTGTTCATCAAGTGCTCAGACAGCAAAGGCTTCTTCAGCTCTTGCGCCAAGCCACGGAAACGGCCCCAGTGGTAAGGCACAGCGCCACCGCCGTGAGGAATCAAAAACTTCAAGGTGGGGAAGTCTTTGAACAAGTCAGACGTCAAGCACTGCATGAAGGCAGTGGTGTCTGCATTGAGGTAATGGGCGCCTGTGGTGTGGAAGCAGCCGTTGCAGCTGGTGGACACGTGAATCATGGCGGGGATGTCGTACTCGACCATCTTCTCGTAGATGGGGTACCACGACTTGTCGCTCAAGGGGGGCGATGTCCAGTGGCCGCCGGAAGGGTCGGGGTTCAGGTTGATGCCCACATTGCCGTATTGCTCAACGCACTTCACCAATTCAGGAATGCAAGTGGCGGGGTCGACACCGGGCGACTGAGGCAACATGGCCGCAGGCACGAAGTTGTTGGGGAACAGCTCAGACACGCGAAAGCACAGCTCGTTACAAATGGCCGCCCAAGTGGATGACACATTGAAGTCGCCAATGTGGTGGGCCATGAAGCTCGCGCGTGGGCTGAAGATGGTGATGTCAGAGCCACGCTCTTTCATCTTGGCCAATTGGTTGGTTTCGATGGTTTCGCGCAACTCATCGTCGCTGATTTTCAAATCAGACACTTTGGGCATAGACGCGGGGTCTTTGATGCCAGCGATTTGTTTGTTGCGCCACTCTTCCAGTGCCTTAGGCGCTGTGGTGTAGTGACCGTGTACGTCGATGATGAGAGACATAAATACCCCTTACAAGAAATAGAAAATCAAAGCCAGTCCATGCCTTGCTTGCGCTTGACGTCTTCCACGCCCGCCGAAGCCAAAAACTGTAAAAATGCTTTCACAGCGTCGATGCGTGCTGCATCGCCAGCGATGACCGAAGGAATGCCAGAAGAGAACGTGGTGATGAACGCCACATCCGCAGGCAAGGTGCCCAGCACCTCAATACCGGGCAAAGCAATCAGCTCACTCAACTGCTGAAAACCCAACGCCGCTTTGCCACTGGCCACCAGTGCACCCACAGGCGTGCCGGGGGGTGGCACCACGATGCGGGCTTTCACCTCATCGGCAATGCCCCATCGTTCAAACAATTTTTCCAAATACACGCCACTCGGCCCTGTGGAATAGCTCAGTGTGGGGCTGGCCAACACAGCGGCTTTGACGGCGGCTTCGTTGCTCAAGTCAGGACGAGGCGCCCCCGCCTGCACCGCAACCGCCACAGGTGAACGCACCCAATCGTGGCGCGAGCCGGTTTGCACATGGCCAGAGGCGATCAAACGATCAATCGCGTCAGACGCCAACAACACCATGTCAAACGCCTCGCCTGCTTGCACGCGCTTGGCAGCATCGACACCGCCGACAGACTCCATCTGCACTGACACGCCGGTTTGCGCCGTATAGGCCTGCGTCAAATCAGCCAGCAAGGCTTTGGTGGCCATGGACGAAATACCGCGCAGAACGAGTGATGAGGAAGGTGTGTGCATGCAAATGATTCTAGAGATTTACCCCAGAAATGCCGCACAAATCGCAGACTAGCTGCTATAACGTTTTTAAATAATAGACAATTCGATATTCATTTTTTGAGCAAGTCATGGAACTGAAACAAATTGAGTCTTTTGTGCGGGTGGCTGAATTGGGCAGCTTCACCAAAGCCGCACAAGCCCTGAACATTCCACAACCCCTGCTCAGTCGCCACGTGCGACAGCTGGAAGTCGAGTTGCATCAAAACTTGCTCACGCGCAATGGCCGAGGGGTGACCGTGACCGAAGCCGGCTTGGTCATGCTTGAACATGGTCGTGGCATCTTGCACCAAGTGGCGGTGGCACAAGAGGAGCTGGGCTCCGTGCGTGGGGCGCTCACAGGCCATGTGTCCATCGGCTTGCCTCCCAGCTTGTCCAAGTTGGTGACCGTGCCACTCACCAAATCATTCCGCCAAGCGCTGCCGCACGCACGGCTGTCGCTGACCGAAGGCTTCTCGGTGTTGATG
>JBEEJP010000145.1:0-5258 GCA_041169125.1 Pseudomonadota bacterium | reverse complement strand
GCCAAAGTGGCCAGCGGTGCGGCGGAGACGGTGCCGTATTTCATGGTGACCAATTTGGCACGCACCTTGAATGAGTTGAAAGAGCGCAACATCTGGGTCATCGGCACCAGCGACGATGCACCGAAGACCTTGTACCAAGTCGATCTCAAAGGCCCAACGGCTTTGGTGTTGGGCGCTGAGGGCGACGGCATGCGTCAGCTCACGCGCAAGACGTGTGATGAACTCATCAGCATCCCCATGTGTGGCGGGGTAGAGAGCTTGAACGTGTCGGTAGCGAGCGGCGTGTGCTTGTACGAGGCCCGTCGCCAGCGCACGATGGCTTAAATCAACCCCAAACCACCCAACAACGCACCTGCGGCCAAGAGCCATAACAGGTGCGTTTTTGTTTTCCAAACAATCACCGTGCTGATGGCCGAGACGGCCCACAGGGGCCAGTCTTGTGCGGGGTTGTCGTGCTTGCCGGTGAGCAGCCAACCCGTGGCGATGAGCAAGGCAATGACGAGGGGGGCCATGCCGGCTTTGAAGGCTTTGACCGCCAGCATTTCACGGTTTTGATGGGCCCAACGTGTGGCCACGAAGGTGAGGGTGCAGGAGGGAATCAAGATGCCAATCATGGTCACGCACACGCCCCACAAGGCCATGACCACAGCGGGCCAGCCAGCGCCCAAGCCACCTGCGGCGTTGAGGCCCACGTTCCAGCCCATGAGGGCAATGAACATCACGTTGGGGCCGGGCGCGCCTTGCGCGAGCGCGATGGAGGAGGTGAACTGTGCGTCGCTCAACCAATGGGTGTCGTCCACCAAGTAACGGTGAATGTCGGGGGCGGTGGTGATGGCGCCACCCACGGCCAAGAGCGAGAGCGACATGAAGTGGGTGAAGAGCGAGAGCCAATCGGCCCATGACAGATCGAGCGTCATGCACCACCTCGCTGTTTGATGCAATGCGCGGCCCACACGCTGGCCATGGGGCCCAAGCTGAGTAGCACCCATGCCAAGGGCAAGCGCAGCAAGCCAATGGCGATGAAGGTGAGGGCGCCAATGCCAATGCAGGTCATCATGCCCATGGGGTTGTTCTTCAACGCGCCCATGAGCTTGATGCCCACGGCTGCAATCAAGCCCGCCGATACAGCGCCCATGCCGCGCAACATGCCTTGCGCGACAGCGGTATCGGCAAAGCCCGCCACAGCCGCAGCCAGCAGCAAGACCACGAGGGTTGGGGCCAATAGCAAACCGGCCAACGCAGCGAGTGCGCCTGCCAATCCAAAGCAGCGGCCACCGATCATGAGAGAAAGGTTCACCACATTGGGGCCCGGCATGATTTGGGCGACCGCCCAATCCTCCACAAACTCATCCAGTGTGAGCCATTGTTTTTTGTCGACCAATTCCCGCTGCACCACGGCCAACACACCGCCAAAGCCTTGCAGTGCAAGAAAGGTGAACGACCAAAACAAATCGGTTTTGCTTTTGGGGGCGTTGGGGGCGCTGCTGTGTGGTGTGGTCATACGGTCAAACCGCCGGCCACTTCAATGACGGTGCCGTTGATGTACGACGCTTCATCGCTTGCCAAGAAGGCATACACATTGGCAATGTCTTCGGGTTGGCCCAAGCGCTTCAACGGCACGCGGTCTTGCATCTCGTGAATCACTTTGTCGGGGATGGTGTTGAGAATGGGCGTGGCAATGAAGCCGGGGGCCACGGCGTTGACGCGAATGCCTTTGGGGCCGAGTTCGCGGCTCCATGTTTTGGTGAATCCAATCACCCCAAACTTGGTGGCCGCGTAGTTGGTTTGGCCAAAGTTGCCGTAGATGCCCACCACAGACGAGGCGTTGAGGATGACACCACTGCCTTGCACCACCATGGCATCGGTCACGGCTTGTGCGCAATGGAACACGCCGCGCAGGTTGACATCAATCACGCGGTCAAACTGTTCGAGCGTCATTTTTTGCAAGCGTGCGTCTTGGGTAATGCCGGCGTTGTTCACCAACACATCGATGCGGCCAAATTTTTCCAGCACCGATTTGACCGTGGCATCCACCATCTCGCGTTGCGTCACATCCACCACAAAGCCGATGGCTTGTGCGCCTTTGTCTTGGCATTGCTTCACTGCGGCGTCGACGGCGGCTTGCTTGACATCGCACACGATGACGATGGCGCCTTCTTGTGCAAATTTGAGCGCGGTGGCGAGGCCAATGCCTTGTGCGGCGCCCGTGATGAGGCTAACTTTGCCTGCCAATCGGTGTGTGTGTGTTGGGGTCGTTGGATGCATGCGTCAAGTGTAATCAGACTCACGTGCTGCCGCGCACCATCAGCTCGTAGCCCACGTCCACATTGGGGGTGAGGACGTCTTCTTGTCGCATCAAGGCCAGCAACATTTGTGCAGCAGCTTGGCCAATTTCGGCGCGCGGTGTGCGAATGGTGGTGAGGCCGGGGCCAATCAAGTCGCTACCTGTGAGGTCGTTGAAGCCCGCCATGGCCAGCTGCTGCGGGACTTTGATTTTCAAACGCTGTGCGGCCAGCAGTGCACCTTGGGCCAAGTCATCGTTACAGAAGAAGATGGCGTCTACCTTCGGGTCGTTCTTCAAAATTTGCGCAAGCATCTGCCCTCCGAGTGCCATGGAGGAGGCGGATTTGTGGGTGTAAGCCAACGCTTTGTCATACCGCTTGGCCGCTTTGAGCGCTTTGCGCCACCCGTCTAAGCGTTGCATCGTCCGAGGATCAAGCTGCGCCGCTGCAAACGCAATGCGTTGGTGGCCGCGTTGCAGCAAATGCTCGGTCAGTGCAATGGCCGCCTGTGTTTGCGAAAACCCCACGCTGTTGACTTCGCTCGATTGGGCCAACTCCATCATGTGCACGCAAGGAATACCGCTTTGTTCAATCAGTGTGCGTGCGGCCTCGCTGCGGTCTAAGCCCGTGACCAAAATGCCCGCAGGGCGGTGTTGCAATTGCTCCCGCAAAAGTTGCTCCTCTTCGCGGGTGTCGTAGTGGGTGATGCCAATGAGCGTTTGGTAGCCTGCGTGGCGCAGGGTTTTTTGAATTGATTCCAGCACGTCCACAAACAAATTGTTGGACAACATGGGAATCAACACCGCCACGTGGTCGCTGTGGCGTGAGGCGAGGGCGCGTGCTGCGGGGTCTGGGGTGTAGCCCAGCTTCTTCGCGGCGGCTTTGACGCGCTCCGTCAAATCACTGGCCACAGCCCGCTCTCCGCGTAACGCACGCGACACCGTGATGGGGCTGACCTTGGCCAAAGCAGCCACATCGGCCAGTGTGACGCGGCCTGTGGCGCGTGAACGTGGACTTTTAGATTTCATGAATGCTACGGGTTATTGCTAGGTTGTGTTGAATTTGATTTGTTTATGATAGCGCTATCCAAGAGCGACTGGTGTGATGGTTATCACTCAGAACGCTCTCCTTTTTTACCAAATGGGATAGCGCTATCCAAAATATCGAAATGAAGGGTCCTGTTGTCATCATGGGTGTGGCCGGTTGCGGCAAGTCCAGTTTTGCAGCGGCGCTGACGCAAGCCCTTGGCTGGGCCTTGATCGAAGGGGATGAGTTTCATCCCCCAGAAAACGTGGCCAAAATGCGCGCCGGCATTGCCTTGACCGACGAGGACCGTGCGGGTTGGCTGAGTGTCTTGGCCGATGAGCTGGTGCGTCGTGGTCCACATGCCGTGCTCACATGTTCGGCTCTGAAAAAAACCTACCGTGACCGTTTGCGTCACAGCGTGCCTGAGTTGCGTTTTGTGCACTTAGACCTCACGCGTGAGCAATCCATGGCCCGTGTCACACAACGCCCCGGCCACTACTTTCAGCCCGCGCTGGTGGACAGCCAGTTTGCAGCCTTAGAAAAACCCTTGGGCGAAGCAGGTGTGTTGGTGGCAGATGCCACACAAAGTATTGAAACCCTCCAAGCGCAGGTGTGTGCTTGGTTACAAGCGAAGGAGTGTGTATGACGACTCAGACGAACGTGTCGCGCAGTCAGTCACTGGCGCAATGGCTGATGGCCATGTGCCTTGGCGTCATGGCCGTGGCCGTGTTTTTCAATGTGGTGCTGCGCTATGGCTTTGGCAGCGGCATTGCCGCGAGTGAAGAGCTGTCGCGTCTGCTGTTTGTGTGGATGGTGTTCATCGGTGCCACGGCCGCTTACCCCGCAGGCGAGCACATGGCGTTCACCAGTTTCGTGGCCGGTTTGCGTCACCATCCCAAACTCATCCAAGCCCTCACGGTGTTGATTCGCCTCTTGGTCATTGCCAGTTGTGTGATGCTGGGACGCGGCGCATGGCAGCAAGTGGAGGTGGGGCTGTCAAGCAATTCGGTGGTGTTGGGTTATCCCAACTGGCTGTTGCCCTTGCCTGTGTTGTTGTCCTCCGTGGCGATTGGCCTGATGGCTTTCAAAGAATTGATTCAAAACCAACCGATGGACTTGGACCACGGCGTGGACGTGGAGTAAGCGCATGACACCTGAAGCACAAGCATTCATTGTTTTCTCGGCGGGCATGTTGTTGCTCATGGGCATTGGTCTGAACATGGCCTTTGCCTTGGTCCTCACAGGGGCGGGCATGGCGTGGACCCTTGATTTTTGGGACACCCAGTTGCTCGCCCAAAATTTGGTGGCGGGCGTGGACAGTTTTCCTTTGTTGGCCGTGCCATTTTTCATCTTGGCGGGTGAGTTGATGAACTCAGGGGGCATCAGCCGCCGCATCATCGACATGGCGCAAGCATGGGTCGGCCACATTCGTGGGGGTTTGGGCTTTGTGGCGATTGGGGCTGCAGTGCTCATGGCCAGCATGAGTGGTTCTGCCTTGGCCGACACCGCCGCGTTGGCGACGATTTTGTTGCCCATGATGAAACGCCAGGGCTACCCCATGCACACCTCGGCTGGTTTGATTGCCTCAGGCGGCATCATTGCCCCCATCATTCCACCGTCGATGCCGTTTGTGATTTATGGCGTGACCACCAACACGTCCATCTCCTCGTTGTTTTTGTCGGGCATCGTGCCCGGGCTGATCATGGGCATTGGCTTGATCGTGGCTTGGAAACTTCAATTGCGCGACATGGATTTGCCCCAGGGTGAAAAGCTGCCACTGATCGAACGTTTACACGCCACACGCAAGGCCTTTTGGGCCATGCTCATGCCGCTCATCATCATTGGGGGCATGAAGACCGGTATCTTCACACCGACCGAGGCTGCGGTGGTGGCTGCGTTTTACGCGCTGGTGGTGGCTTTGGTGATTCACCGTGAGATGAAGCTGATTGA
>JBEEJP010000144.1:0-5263 GCA_041169125.1 Pseudomonadota bacterium | reverse complement strand
ACCGCAGGAATGATGGCTGGCGCGATGCCATAGTCGTTGAACGGAATTTTGTGCTGGTAGGCGCCCTTGTAGCCGTAGATCAAGCCGGCAGAGACTTTGACGAACAGCTGTGGGGTGCCCAGCAAGCTGTTCCACTGCTTGCCAACGTAGGCGTAGGCCGAGGGCTGCCCAAACGAGTTGCGAAACAAGGCCAGACCGCAAAAGCGATCGCCGGGCACATGGCTGTCGAGGGCCCCTAAAAAAACAGGCCGGTGCTCGGGGCTCTCACTCCAGTGATAGGCGTAGGGGGCCAGCGTCAAGTCCCACTGTTGGGCTGGGGGGGCTGCGCCATCGCCTGAGAGGGCCGATGGGCAAGGTTGCCAAGGGCTGGGGGCGTGTGTGTTTTGGGCATGCTCTTGGGCATGCAATGGGCCGACGGCCAAGAGGCAGAACAGCCCAAAGTAGCGAAGGGGTGCAAGCGCGTTAAGCATGGTTTGTTTTCTTCTTAAACCATTTATCTGAATTCATGATGGGTTTGACTTATTTCAGTGGGTTTAAGTGGTATTTTTTAAGAAGTCTTCGATCAATTTTGCCAATGCCGCGGGCTGGTCGTGGTGAAGCATGTGCCCGGCGTCTTCAATCACGGCATGGGTGAGTTGAGGCACCGCAGCAATGCGGCGTTTGAACTCGTCGAGGGTGTAGGTATCTTTCCACCATTGGCCCATGCTGTCGCTGTCGGCAACCACGCACAGCGTGGGGGCTGTGATGCGTTCGTAAATGGCTTGGGTTTCGTCGACTTTGAACAAATTGGGATTGACCACCTTATGGGCCGCATGTCCCAAGATGCGCCACTCGCCCTGTGCATTGGGGCGCGCCCAATGTTGAGCCAGCCAATGGGCTTTGTCGGAGCCAAGGCGTGGGTTGGTTTTGATGAGGCGTTGTGCCACCGCCTCTTGGTTGGGGTAAGGGCGCAGATCCATCTCGCCGCGCTGCAAGGCCTTGAGTTCATCCATCCACTTGGCCAAACGCGTGGGGGCTTGCGTGGGGCGCGTGGCAGGCATGCCAAAGCCTTCTAGGTTGACGAGGGTTTGAATGCGGTCAGGGCGCACACCTGCAAACAGCGTGGCCACATGAGCGCCCATGCTGTGGCCAATCAAGTGAACTTGGCGTTCGCCCACGTAGTGGTCCAACAGTTGGTCGAGGTCAGCCAAGTAGTCGGGGAAGAAAAAGTGGTCCACGTCGGGCGTTTCGGTGAGGCCAAAGCCTCGCCAATCGGGGGCGATGATCCAGTGGTCGTCTTTCAAGGCGTCGATGACGAACTGAAACGAGGCGGCCACATCCATCCAGCCGTGCACCATGACGAGTGGTGTTTTGTCAGGCGAGGGCGTGCCCCACTGCAGCACGTGGTAACGCAGGTGACGGATCGGTATAAATTCGCTACGAGAAGGCTTTTGAATTGAGTACATTGCACGAATCATAAGGACACGAGACATGGCCAAGCATTCTGTAGGGACGACTTCACACGACTTTTACCAAGCCATGCAACAAGGCTTTGGCTGGCATGTGCCGGAGCACTTCAACATGGCCGAGATGTGCAGCCGTCGCTGGGCCATGCAAGCGGATGCCGGTCAGCGTCTGGCCATCATCGAACATGCATCTTCTGAAGCCGGCGATCAAGCGCAGCCGCCTGTTGCTCACACCTATGCACAGTTGCAGCAAGCCGCCGATGCCTTGAGCCATGTGTTGACCGACCTCGGTGTGCAACGCGGTGATCGCGTGGCCATCGTGCTGCCCCAGCGCTTTGAGACCGCAGTGGCCTACATGGCGGTCATGCAAATGGGGGCGGTGGCGATGCCGCTGTCCTTGCTGTTTGGCCCTGAGGCTTTGGAATACCGCTTGCAAGACAGCGAGGCGGTGGCGGCCATTGTGGATGCGTCCTCTGTCAACAACGTGCTGACCGTGCGTACGCAATGCCCCGCGCTGAGCAACGTGGTGGGCATTGACTTGAGCAACGCCGCCGACATGCTGCATGTGGATGTGGACTACGCCAGCGCAGTGGCCGCACACCCACGTGCCTTCACCGCCGTGCAAACCAAAGCGGAGGAAGGTGCGGTGTTGATCTACACCAGCGGAACCACGGGCCCGCCCAAAGGCGCGTTGATTCCACACAGGGCGCTGATTGGCAATTTGACGGGGTTTGTGTGCAGCCAAAACTGGTTTGGGTTTTCAACAACGTCGCCCACCGAGAGTACGGCCGTGTTTTGGTCTCCCGCCGACTGGGCTTGGACGGGTGGGTTGATGGATGCTTTGTTGCCCACGCTCTACTTTGGTCGTCCCATCGTGGCGTGGAATGGCCGCTTCAGTCCAGAGTTGGCATTCACCTTGATGCAGCAGCATGGCGTGACGCACAGCTTTTTGTTCCCCACCGCTTTGAAGGCCATGATGAAGGCTTACCCCGAGCCGAGCCGCCAATTCAAGCTGCAACTGCAAGCCATCATGAGTGCGGGCGAGGCCGTGGGCGATGCGGTGTTTGGCTACTGCCAAACACAACTGGGCGTGACGGTGAATGAGATGTTTGGTCAAACCGAGATCAACTACATCGTGGGCAATTGCGCCATGAACGGTCAGCCACGCGATGGCATAGGCTGGCCCGCCAAGCCCGGCAGCATGGGCAAGGGCTACCCCGGCCACCGCGTGGCGGTGATTGACGAAGAGGGGCACGCGTGCCCCGTCGGTGTGCCCGGCGATGTGGCGTTGAACCGCTACAACCAACACGGCCAGCCAGACCCGATTTTTTTCTTGGGCTATTGGAAAAACGACAAATCCACCTTGGGCAAATTCACAGGTGACTGGTGCCGCACGGGCGATTTGGCCGTGTGTGACGAAGACGGCTACCTTTGGTACCAAGGCCGTGCGGACGATGTGTTCAAGTCGGCGGGTTACCGCATTGGCCCGAGCGAAATTGAAAACTGTTTGGTCAAACACCCCGCCGTGGCCAATGCGGCGGTGGTGCCCAAACCCGATGCTGAACGCGGGGCCTTGGTGAAGGCGTATGTGGTGTTGGCCGCAGGCCATGAGGCCAGTGATGCCTTGGTGGCTGAGCTGCAAACCCACGTGCGAGGCAAGCTGGCGCCGTATGAATACCCCAAAGAGATTGAGTTCATCCGCGAGTTGCCCATGACCACCACGGGCAAAGTGCAGCGCCGCGTTTTGCGCTTGCAAGAAGAAGAGCGGGCCAAGGCGAGATAAGCCGAATCAGCCCCATCCATTCCAATCCCTGCAGGCTTTAGACTTGTCGGGTTTTTCATCTGTCTCCTTCCTTGGAGTGAATCCATGACTTTTCCTCTCGTTCAGCTGGGTACCAGCGATTTGCACGTCACCCCCATTTGTTTGGGCACCATGACTTTTGGCGAGCAAGTGAATGAAACCGATGCCCACGCCATCCTCGAGCGCTCACTCGCGCGTGGGGTGAACTTCATTGACACCGCCGAGATGTATTCGGTGCCGCCCAAGGCCGAGACCTATGGCCACACCGAAACCATCATTGGCAACTGGTTTGCCAAAAACCCTGCGGCACGCCAAAAGTTGGTGGTGGCCACCAAAGTGGCTGGCCCTTCACGTGGCATGCCGTGGGTGCGCGACAACCAAGGCTTGTCTGGCGACGACATCTTGGCCTCGTGTGAAGGCAGCTTGCGTCGTTTGCAAACCGATGTGATTGACCTCTACCAAATTCACTGGCCCGAGCGCCATGTACCCGCCTTTGGTGCGGTGTATTACGACCCCCAAAAAGAAAACTCGAAAACCAGCATTCATGAACAGCTGGAGGCCTTGGCCAAGTTGGTGAAGGCAGGCAAAGTGCGCCACATTGGTTTGTCGAACGAGACACCGTATGGTGTGCACGAGTTTGTGCGTTTGGCCGAGCAACATGGTTTGCCACGTGTGGCCACCGTGCAAAACCCGTATTGCCTGATTAACCGCAGCTACGAAAACGGCTTGGACGAAACCTGCCACCGTTTGAATGTCTCGCTCTTGGCGTATTCGCCACTGGGTTTTGGCTTGCTCACGGGCAAGTACGACGACAGCGGCTTGTTGGGCGACCAAGCCCCCAAAGAGGGCCGCATGGCCAAGTACGAAACCATGCGCAAGCAACGTTGGGGCCGCCCTGAGTCGTTGGCAGCCGCGCGCCGCTACAACGCGTTGGCCCGTGAACATGGCATGACGCCTGCGCAAATGGCACTGGCGTTTTGCTACACCAAGTGGCAAGTCACCAGCACCATCATTGGCGTCACCTCGCTGGCACAGTTGGATGCCGATTTGGATGCATGGGGCACCACGCTGTCGCCTGAGGTGTTGGCAGCCATTGATGCCATCCGTTGGGATATGCGTGACTTGGCGCAATAATTTTTCGCGCCATCAAAGGGAGATTGATTTTGGATAAGACGTTTGTGGTGTTGGCCTTGGCCGGCTATGTGTTGGGTTCGCTGTCGTTTGCGGTGATCGTCAGTCGTGTGATGGGCTTGGATGACCCACGCACCTACGGCAGCCAAAACCCAGGGGCCACCAATGTGCTGCGCTCGGGCAACAAAAAAGCAGCGTTGGCGACCTTGTTGTTTGACGCGCTCAAAGGCTACTTCCCTGTGTTGTTGGTCAAGTGGTACGGCCCCGCATTTGGCCTAGATGATGAGGCGGTGGCCGTGGTGGCGATGGCCGCGTTTGTGGGGCATGTGTGGCCCGTGTTCTTCCGCTTTCAAGGGGGCAAGGGCGTGGCCACTGCGGCGGGTATTTTGTTTGCCGTGGAGCCTGTGCTGGGGGCGATGGTCATGGGGACTTGGCTCTTGGTGGCCTTTGTCACGCGCTATTCGTCGTTGGCCGCGTTGATGGCGTCGGTGCTGTCGCCCGGTTACTACGTCTTGGGCAACGACGTGTTGTGGCAAACCAGTGCGGCCGAGTTGTTGTCGGTGATGGTCATGAGCCTGCTGCTCTTGTGGCGTCACAAAGAAAACATCGGTCGCTTGCTGCGTGGTGAAGAATCAAAAATTGGGGCAAAAAAAGAAGCCTCTGCGGCGGAAGACGCCCAGTCTTCAACCTGATGTGAACTGTGAATCGACTGACCAACCAAACAAAAGGGCCTCATGTGAGGCCCTTTTTGCTGGAGACGTTTGGTTCAATCGCGGAAGTTGTTGAACGACAAAGGCAGGTCGGTCATTTCTTTGCGAATCAACGCCATGGCCGCTTGCAGGTCGTCGCGTTTGGCGCCGGTCACGCGCACGGCATCGCCTTGAAT
>JBEEJP010000143.1:0-5362 GCA_041169125.1 Pseudomonadota bacterium | reverse complement strand
ACCCTTTGGAGCTTTCGCATGTCTCACCCCTTGTTTGAAAAACACCGCGCTACGTTGGACGGCGCATTGCACGCCATCGCCACACGCGGCTATTGGTCGCCCTACAGCGAGATGCCCAGCCCCAAGGTGTATGGCGAGACATCGGCTGCCGACGGCAAGGCCGCCTATGAAGCGCACCTGGGCCACAACTTCGAACTCAACCAACCCGGCCAAACCGGTTGGGTGGGTGGTGAAGCATCGCCCTACGGCGTGCCACTGAATGTGAAGTACCCCTTGTGCGACCACGAGGCTTTGCTCACAGCCGGTCAGGCAGCCATGCAAGGTTGGCAAGCGGTGGGGGCCCAAGGCCGCACGGGCATTTGTTTGGAAATGTTGGACCGTTTGAACAAGCAAAGCTTCGAGCTGGGCCATGCTGTGATGATGACCACCGGCCAAGGCTGGATGATGGCCTTCCAAGCCGGCGCCCCACACGCCCAAGACCGTGGCCTTGAAGCCGTGGCCTACGCCTGGCGCGAACAAAGCTTTGTGCCCACCGAAAGCACTTGGGAAAAGCCACAAGGCAAAAACCCAGCCCTAGTGATGAAGAAGCACTTCGAAATCGTGGGCCGTGGTGTAGGCCTGGTGGTGGGCTGCGGCACCTTCCCCACGTGGAACACGTACCCCGGTTTGTTTGCGGCCTTGGCCACAGGCAATGCGGTGATCGTCAAGCCACACAGCAACGCTGTGTTGCCTGCTGCCATCACGGTGCGCACCCTGCGCGCTGTGTTGACTGAGAACGGCATCGACCCCAACTTGGTCACCCTGTGCGTGACCGACAACCGTCACACCACCCAAGCGTTGGCCACACACCCCTTGGTGAAGTCGGTCGACTTCACCGGCAGCAATGTGTTTGGTCAGTGGTTGATCGACCACAGCAAACAAGCGCAGGTGTATGCCGAGCTGGCGGGGGTGAACAACATCGTCATCGACTCCACCAACGCCTACAAAGCCATGTTGGGCAACTTGGCCTTCACGCTGTCCTTGTACTCGGGCCAGATGTGCACCACCTCGCAGGCCATCATCGTGCCGGCCAACGGCA
The DNA here is from genome assembly GCA_041169125.1 of Pseudomonadota bacterium. Classification (GTDB taxonomy): domain Bacteria; phylum Pseudomonadota; class Gammaproteobacteria; order Burkholderiales; family Burkholderiaceae_C; genus Limnohabitans. Next base: position 4,284 of record JBEEJP010000143.1, on the reverse strand, counting down.
TTGACACCGACGAAGGCCACAAGAGCTACGACGAGGTGTGCGCCGATTTGGCCAAGTCCGTCGAGCGCTTCTTGAGCAAGCCCGAAGTGGCCTGCGCTGTGTTGGGCGCCATTCAGTCCAGCGCCACCGCAGACCGCATTGACTTGGCCAACAGCGGCAAGTTGGGCAAAGTGGTGCTGGCCTCCACCAAGTTGAGCAACCCCGAATTCACAGGCGCTGATGTGCGCACGCCGGTGCTGTTGGCGTGCGACGCAGCGGATGAGAGCGCCTACATGGAAGAGCGTTTTGGCCCCATCAGCTTCATCGTCAAAGCGGCCGACACGGCTGCTGCCATTGCCTTGTCTGAACGCATTGTCAACACACACGGCGCCTTGACCGTGGGTTTGTACTCCACCCAACAAAGCGTGATCGACGCCATGACCCACGCCACCTGGCGCGGCAAAGTGGCGTTGTCCATCAACCTCACGGGCGGTGTGTTTGTGAACCAATCGTCGGCCTTCTCCGACTACCACGGCACCGGTGGCAACCCCTCGGCCAACGCGTCGTACGCTGACTCGGCGTTTGTGGCCAACCGCTTCCGCGTGGTGCAACGCCGCTACCACGTCTAAGTGGAAATAGTTGCCATGAACTACCAGCTCATTCAGTTCGATGTGCGCGATGGTGTGGCTCGCCTCACGCTCAATCGCCCCGACAAGATGAACAGCTTCAATGCCGAGATGCACGCCGAGGTGCGCGACGCGTTGGACAGCATCCAAACCAACGCGGCCGTGCGTGTGCTGGTCATCACCGGTGCAGGCCGTGGTTTTTGCGCAGGGCAAGACTTGGCAGACAGCGAAGTGCGTTTCACCCCAGGTGAAACACCGCCCGATTTGGGCGATGTGGTTGAGCGTCACTACAAGCCCTTGGTCATGCGCTTGAGCCAACTGCGCGTGCCCACCCTCGCAGCGGTCAATGGCATTGCCGCAGGTGCAGGTGCCAGCTTGGCCTTGGCCTGCGACATGGTGGTGGCCTCGCAATCGGCCTCGTTCATCTTGCCGTTTGCCAACATTGGTTTGATTCCAGACACCGGTTGCTCGTGGCATTTGCCCCAACGCATTGGCCAAGCCCGCGCCTTGGGTTTGGCGCTGACCGGCAAAAAACTCTCCGCCGCACACGCTGCCGAATGGGGAATGATTTGGGAAGCCGTGGAAGACGCCACCTTTGCCACCACCGTGGACACGCTGGCTGCCAAGCTCGCCACCCTGCCCACCAAAGCTTTGGTGCGCACGCGCCAAGCCATGCAATCGGCACACACCCACACGCTCGATGCGCACCTGAGTGTGGAGGGCGAGATGATGCGTGAGCTGGGCCAAAGTGCCGACTACGTCGAAGGCGTGTCTGCCTTTTTAGAAAAACGCGCACCGCAATTCAAAGGGGAATGAACATGTCTGACACCTCGAACCCCCAAGCACTGGCCCACGCTGCCAGCCAAGCCATGTGGAGCCGCGACAACGCCACGCACGCTTTGGGCATGGAGCTGGTCAGCGTCCAACCCGGACGCTCGGTGCTGCGCATGACTGTGCGCTCCGACATGGTCAACGGCCATCACATTTGCCACGGTGGCTTGATCTTCACCTTGGCCGACAGCGCCTTTGCCTACGCCTGCAACAGCTACAACCTCAACACCGTGGCCTCGGCCTGCAGCATTGACTTCTTGGCCCCAGGCCGCGAAGGCGATGTCTTAGAAGCCACTGCCGTCGAGCGTTCCGCCTCAGGTCGCACCGGCGTGTATGACGTGGAAGTGAAGGTCGTTGGTGGCAACACCGTGGCTTTGTTCCGCGGCAAGAGCTACCGCATCAAAGGCGAAGTCATCGCCGGCCTGGAAGGCCAGTCGTAATTCAAAAAAACAACGGAGTGGAAGAGACACACATGACCGCAAAACCAAGCCCCAACGCGGCTCTGCTGGAGCCGATTGAAAAAGCCAGCCGCGACGAAATCAGCGCCCTGCAACTCGAGCGTTTGAAATGGTCGGTGCATCACACCTACGACAACGTGGCCCCCTACCGCGCCAAGTGCGTGGCCAAAGGCGTGCACCCCGATGATTTGAAAACCTTGTCCGACTTGTCCAAGTTTCCCTTCATGACGAAGGCCGATTTGCGCGACAACTACCCCTTCGGTTTGTTTGCGGTGCCCCGCGACAAAGTGGCGCGCTTGCACGCCTCTAGCGGCACCACGGGCAAGTCTGTGGTGGTGGGCTATACCGCCAACGATTTGAACCATTGGGCCAACTTGATGGCACGGTCGCTGCGCGCCGCTGGTGTACGCCCCGGCGAAATGGTGCACAACGCCTACGGCTACGGCATGTTCACCGGGGGTTTGGGTGCGCACGCGGGCATTGAGCGTTTGGGTTGTACGGTGGTCCCCATGTCGGGCGGCCAAACCGAAAAGCAAGTTCAGCAAATCATGGACTTCAAACCCGATGCCATCATGGTCACGCCGTCTTACTCGCTGGTGATTGCCGAAGAGTTTGAACGTCAAGGCATTGCACCGAAAGACATCTCGTTGAAGGTCGGCATTTTTGGCGCCGAGCCTTGGGGCGAAGGCATGCGTACCGCGATTGAAGCCAAGCTCGGCATTGACGCGATTGACATTTACGGTTTGACCGAAGTCATGGGCCCAGGTGTGGCCTGTGAGTGCATCGAATCCAAAGATGGCCCCGTGATTTGGGAAGACCATTTCTACCCAGAAATCATCGACCCCGAAACGGGCGAGGTGTTGCCTGAAGGTTCGCTGGGGGAGCTGGTGTTTACCTCACTCACCAAAGAGGCCTTCCCTGTCATTCGCTACCGCACACGCGATTTGACGCGACTGCTCGACCCCACCTCGCGCTCGTTCCGTCGCATGGGAAAAATCACCGGCCGCTCGGACGACATGTTGATCGTGCGCGGGGTGAACGTGTTCCCTAGCCAAATCGAAGAGCAGATCTTGCGCGACAAACGCTTGGCTGCGATTTACCAAATTCACCTGCACCGCGAAGGCCACTTGGACAGCGTGGAAGTGCACTGCGAGTTGCAACACGGTGTCTCCACCGATCATGCAAGCGCCATTGCCAAAGAACTGCAACACCACATCAAGACGGTCATTGGCATCTCTACCGTGGTGCACGTCATGCCCGCAGAGAGCCTGCAACGCACCGAGGTGGGCAAAGCCCGCCGCGTCATCGATACCCGCCCCAAACAAGTTTGAACACCATGACCGAAGCTTTTATTTGCGACGCGATTCGCACCCCCATTGGCCGATACGGCGGCACGCTGTCGGCGGTTCGTGCCGACGACTTGGGGGCTGTGCCCATCCAAGCGTTGATGACCCGCAATCCCCAAGTCGATTGGGCCGCAGTGGAAGACGTGATTTACGGCTGCGCCAACCAAGCCGGTGAAGACAACCGCAACGTGGCCCGCATGTCGAGCCTGTTGGCAGGTTTGCCTGCCGAAGTGCCTGGCACCACTGTCAACCGCTTGTGCGGCTCGGGCATGGATGCCGTGGGTTTGGCCGCACGCGCCATCAAAGCTGGCGAGACCGAGCTGATGATTGCAGGCGGCGTGGAGAGCATGAGCCGCGCCCCGTTTGTCATGCCCAAAGCAGACAGTGCCTTCAGCCGCAACACGTCCGTGTACGACACCACGATTGGTTGGCGCTTCGTCAACCCGTTGATGAAAAAAATGTACGAGACGCATTCGATGCCACAAACGGCCGACAACGTGGCCGCCGATTTCAACATTGGCCGTGAAGACCAAGATGCCTTTGCCGTGCGCTCGCAACAGCGCTGGGCAGCGGCGCATGCGGCAGGTCGATTCAATGACGAGATCGTGCCCGTCACCATCGCCCAGAAAAAAGGCGACCCCATCGTCTTCACCACCGACGAGCACCCTCGCCCAGAAACCACACTGGCCATGCTGGCCAAACTCAAAGGCGTGAATGGCCCCGACCTGAGCGTGACCGCTGGCAACGCCTCTGGTGTGAACGACGGCGCATGCGCGTTGCTGTTGGCGTCTGAAGCCGCCGCTGCCAAACACGGCCTCACACCGAAGGCGCGTGTGGTGGGCATGGCCACGGCAGGATTGGCCCCTCGCATCATGGGCTTTGGCCCCGCACCTGCGGTGCGCAAAGTGCTGGCCAAGACAGGCTTGACGCTGGCGCAAATGGATGTGATTGAACTGAATGAAGCTTTTGCCGCCCAAGGGCTGGCTGTGATGCGTGACTTGGGGCTACCCGACGACGCCGCACACGTCAACCCCAACGGCGGCG
>JBEEJP010000142.1:0-5366 GCA_041169125.1 Pseudomonadota bacterium | reverse complement strand
GGGTGGAAAATTCTTTCAACGTTTGAGACACGCGCTAAGCCACCCGGCCTGCGACACGTTGAAAAGCCTGCCATTATAGCGCCCAAAACAAAACGCACCGCAGGTGACCCAAACGGTGCGTCATGACAAGCTTGGCCAACGGCTTAGAACAGTTGCAAGCTCACCCAGTAAGCGACACCTGCCACAAACGCGCTGGCAGGGATCGTCAAGATCCATGCCCACACAATGCCGCCTGCCACGCCCCAACGCACGGCACTGGCGCGCTGCGTAGAACCCACACCCACAATGGCGCCAGTGATGGTGTGTGTGGTCGATACCGGCACGCCCATGGCTGTGGCCAAGAACAAGGTCATGGCGCCACCCGTTTCCGCACAAAAACCACCCACAGGCTTGAGTTTGGTGATTTTCTGACCCATGGTTTTCACAATGCGCCAGCCACCGAACATGGTGCCCAAACCAATCGCCATGTAGCAACTCACAATGGCCCAGCTGGGAGGTGACTTGTCTTCAGCAGAGGCATAGCCCGTCGCCATCAACAGCATCCAAATAATGCCAATGGTTTTTTGCGCGTCGTTGCCACCGTGCCCCAAGCTGTAAGCCCCCGCAGAAATGAGCTGCAAACGGCGAAACCACTTGTCCACGCGGGAGGGTCGGAAGCTGCGGAAAATCCAAGCCACGGCCACCATCATCAATGAGCCCAGCAAGAAGCCCAGCAGAGGCGACACAAAGATGAAGGCCACAGTTTTCAAAATACCAGCGGCCACCAAAGCACTGGTGCCGGCTTTGGCAATCACGGCACCCGAAATACCACCAATCAGCGCATGAGATGAGCTACTGGGAATGCCGTAATACCAAGTGATCACGTTCCAAGTGATGGCCCCCGTCAGAGCGCCAAACACCACATGCACATCCACAACGCCGGGTTCGACAATGCCCTTACCGACCGTGGCAGCCACGCTGAGGTGGAAAATAAAAATCGCAACAAAGTTAAAAAAAGCGGCAAACAACACAGCTTGCGCGGGTTTTAAAACGCCTGTTGAGACCACCGTGGCAATCGAGTTGGCCGCATCGTGAAAGCCGTTCATGAAATCGAACAGCAATGCCAACGCCACCAACAAAGCGACCACCCAAAAGGCGGTTTGTACGGTTTCCATGCTTAACCCGTGATCAAGAGTTTTCGAGGACGATGCCCTCGATCAGGTTGGCCACATCTTCACACTTGTCAGTGATGGTTTCCAACAACTGATAAATGGCTTTGAGCTTGAGCACTTCACGCACATCGGGCTCCTCACGGAACAACTTGCTCATGGCACTGCGCATCACGCGGTCGGCATCTGACTCGAGTTTGTCGATTTCTTCGCACGTCTTCAAAGCAGCTTCAGCCGTGCCATGGTCAGAAATTTTTTCCAGCAGATACACCGCATCGCGCAAACGCTCGCAGCATTTCACGCTCAGGTCGGTCAAACGCATGATTTCTTCGTTCATCACGCGCACGTCGTACAAGGCCATGGTTTCTGCGGTGTCTTGAATCAAGTCGGCCACATCATCCATGGTGTTGATCAAGGAGTGAATTTGCTCGCGATCGATGGGGGTGATGAATGTTTTGTGAATGGCCACATTGCACTCGTGCGTGATGCGGTCTGCCGCACGCTCAGCGTTGTCCACTTCGGTGTTGTACTTGTCGCGCAACATGGGGTCGCCGTAGTTAGCCACCAAATGCGAAAACGCGTGCACCGCTTCGACAATGCGGTCAGCGTGCTGATTGAACATGATGAAAAAATTGCCCTCAGTTGGCAACAATTTTCCAAATAGCATTTGGAGCTCCTGTGGATGGCTGGAATGTGACGGTTAGATGACTCGGAAGTGTAAACGCGCTCAAGTTCGGAAGATGAAATACACCGCGCCCACCATGCATAAACCAGCCCATAAGTAGTCCAACTTGAGCGGTTCATTCAAGAAAAACACAGAAAACGGCACGAACACAGCCAAAGTGATCACTTCTTGCATGATTTTGAGCTGCCCCACTTGCAAACCTGCCTCGTGAAAACCAATGCGATTGGCGGGCACTTGCAGCAAGTACTCCATCAGCGCAATGCCCCAGCTGACCAAAGCAGCGGTGTACCAAGGCGAATTGACCAAACTTTTGAGGTGGCCGTACCAAGCAAACGTCATGAACACATTGGCTGCGATCAGCAACAACACCGCCTGTACGGCAAGAGGAATAGCAGAAAAATTCATGGCAAATCGGCGGGTTAAAAAGAGGCAAATGTTGATGCCATGCGGTGAATGTCTTGGTCTTGCACCGCAGCCAATTGCGCGGCACTGACCCGCTCAGGCCAGATTTCCGCCAAGGGCTGCAACACAAAAGCACGCTCGTGCCAACGCGGGTGCGGCAAGGTGAGCTCAGGCGTTGTCAGCAACACATCACCATAAAAAATCACATCCAGGTCGAGCGTGCGCGGGGCGTTGATGTAGGGGCGCTCACGCCCACTTTGCAGCTCTAAGGCTTGCAAGGCATGCAATAGCTCAAGCGGCGTGAGCTGTGTTTGCACCAAGGCCACCGCATTGATGAAGTCTGGCCCTTGCGCCTCGTAGGGCGCACTTCGATAGAGAGATGAAGCATTCACCAGCTGCGTTTGGGGCAAGCTCGCCACAGCGCGCAAGGCTTGTTGCACAGTGGCCACCGCATCGCCCAAGTTGGCGCCAAAGGCCACACACGCCATGACGGGGGATGTAGACATGGCGCGGGTTTTCTTTAGTCGAGTGCCGGCGCACCACCTGCATCACCCGTGGGTTTACGGCGGCGGCGACGGCGTTTTTTGGCGGGGGCCTGCGCGCCTTCTTCGCCTTCGGCCTCTATCTCACGAAAGCGTGGATCTTCAGACTCGGGCTTAGGCGCACGGCGCACCGAGTGCACGCGGGGTGCACGCTGCGCTTTTTGCTGTTCTTGACGCACTTGCTGCAACAGGTCTTCGCGTACGCTGTCACTGGCCGTGCTGAACTCTTGCCACCAATCAGACAAGGCTTCATCCACTTCACCCACATCGGCGCGCAAACGCATGAAGTCAAAGCCCGCACGAAAGCGCGCTTGATCCACCAAGGTCCAAGGGCCGCTGCCTGTGCGCTTTTCAAAGCGCGGCTGCATCATCCAAATTTCGCGCATGTCTGCGCCGAGCTTGCCTCGACCCGACACATCGCCAATGCGCGAATCAAACACCTCGTCAATCGCGTCTTGCAGCGCTGGAAATGAGGGTTGCTTGGCGCTGCGTTGCGCCCACACCTCACGCACATCCGACCACAACACACAGGCCAGCAAAAAGCTAGGCGCGACGGGCTTGCCTTCGCTCACGCGGCGGTCGGTGTCGTTCAGCGCGGTTTGCACAAATTGCTCTTGCGAGCGTTGCACCACGATGTCGAGCAGCGGGTAGATACCTTTGCCCAAACCGTGTTGCTTGAGTTGCTCGATACTCGCCAGCGCATGGCCGGTTTGCAAGAGCTTGAGCATTTCGTCAAACAAGCGGCTTTGCGGCACATCGGCCAGCAGCTTGACGGCTTTCTTGAGTGGGGCAGCCGTCTTTGCTTCCATCTTGAAGCCCAAGCCTGAGAGCTTGGCCGCAAAACGCACAGCACGAATGACGCGCACGGGGTCTTCGCGGTAACGGGTGGCAGGGTCGCCAATCATGCGGATGACTTTTTTCTTCGCATCCGCAATGCCGCCGTGGTAATCAATCACGTGGCCCGTTTCAGGGTCGTAATACATGGCGTTGATGGTGAAGTCGCGACGCGCCGCATCTTGGTCTTGCGGGCCCCACACGTTGTCGCGCAGCACACGGCCACTGGCATCCACCGCGTGTTGAATGCCTTCGAGCTGACGCTTGCTGGTGCGCTCGTTGCCTTTGACTTTTTCTGCGTCTGCATTGTCAAGGTGTGCACGGAAGGTCGACACCTCAATCACCTCATGCTCACGACCACGGCCGTACACCACGTGCACGATGCGAAAGCGTCGACCAATGATGAATGCACGACGGAAAGCGGCTTTGACTTGCTCGGGTGTGGCGTTGGTGGCCACGTCAAAGTCTTTGGGTTTGAGGCCCAGCAACAAGTCGCGCACAGCACCGCCCACGATGTAGGCTTCAAAGCCACGGTCTTGCAGGGTGCGCACCACGTTCAAGGCGCGTTCATCGACCCAATCGACGTTGATGCCATGCACTTTGGCGGGCACCACCTGGCGCTTGCCCAAGTCAGGCTTGTGGCTGGCGGACGTTTTGCCCATCAGCTTGTTGATGAATTGTTTGATCATGGTTGGGGAAACAGTTCCAAAATCGGCCAGCCCTTGTCTAAGGCTACGGCACGCAGGGTGTTGTCGGGGTTGGTGGCCACAGGGTGGTTGACGCGCTCCAACAGGGGCAAATCGTTGCGGGAATCGCTGTAAAACGTGGTGTTCACATCGGCCCAGTCCAAGCCTTCGCGTGTGAGCCATTGTTGCAGACGTTGCACTTTGCCTTCACGCAGCGTGGGTACACCACTGATTTCGTTGGTGAACCAGCCCTTGGCATCGCGCACCAACTCAAGCGCAATCAAATCCTCCACCCCAAAGGCTTTGGCAATGGGGCGCGTCACAAATTCGTTGGTCGCGGTGATGATGATGATGCGATCACCCGCATCGCGGTGCTTGTTCACCAAGGCCAACGCTTCGGGGCGAAGGGCTGGTTGAATCACTTCTTGCATGAACTGCGCATGAGCTGCTGCGGCCACCTCGGGCCCGCGTTGGCAAAACGCCTCTGACGCAAAACGCACGTATTCGTGAATGTCTAAGGTGCCCGCTTGGTAGTGGGCATAAAACTCGTCATTGCGTTTCAAGAACGTGTCTTTGTCGTGCCAACCCAAACGCACTGTGAACTCGCCCCACGATTGGTCGGAGTCAATCGGCAGCAAGGTGTGGTCCAGGTCAAACAGGGCGAGTTTCATCACATGGCTTCCAGCATGGCTTTGATCAACGGAATGGTGATGGCGCGTTGCGTTTGCAACGCGTAGCCATCGAGTTGATCGAGGAGTTGAATGAGGCTGCTGAGGTCGCGGCTGAAGCGGTTGAGCATGAAATCCATCACCTCATCACTCAAGAACACCCCTCGCTCATCGGCTTGTTGGCGTAACACCGCGCGGCGCTCTGGCTCGCTGAGCACTTGCAGCTGAAAAATATGGCCCCAGCCCAAACGCGTGCGCAAGTCCTCGCGCAAAGCCAAATCACTGGGTGGCACGCTGCCTGCGGCCAACACCCAACGTTGCTGGCCATCGCTGGGCGTGGTGGCGTTGACAAACCAATTGAAGGCGGCGTGTTGTTGCACCGCGGTGTAGAGGTGCACATC
>JBEEJP010000141.1:0-5398 GCA_041169125.1 Pseudomonadota bacterium | reverse complement strand
GAACAGGGCGTGAAAGGCATCACCATTGCCTGCAACACAGCCACCGTGGTGGCCGCCAAAACCTTGCGCGAACAAACACACTTGCCCGTGGTGGCGATTGAACCTGCCATCAAGCCTGCCGTGGCCCTCACGCGCAGCGGGGTGGTGGGGGTGTTGGCCACACGCCAGACCGTGCAAAGCGCGGCTGTGGCACGACTGGTTGAACAGTACGGTGCAGACAAGCGCATCCTCTTGCAAGCGTGTCCAGGTCTTGCCGAGCAGGTCGAGCGTGCCGACTTGCACAGCGCCGAAACCGAGGCGTTGTTGCGCCAGTTCATCGAGCCCTTGCTTGCGCAAGGCGCTGACACGTTGGTGCTGGGCTGTACGCATTACCCCTTCTTGCAAGACACCATTCAACGTCTGGTGGGCGCACAGGTGACCTTGCTTGACCCCGCTGAGGCCGTGGCGCGTGAGCTGTCTCGACGCTTGGCTGACGCCGCGTGCTTGAGCGCCCCAACAGAGCAGGGCGCTGTGCAGTTTTTCACGTCAGGCGATGTGGCCCAAGCACAAGCCGTGATGTCACACCTGTGGGATGCCCCACTGACGGTTCAGCCGCTGCCTTCCACACACGGGTGAGATAGCCCCTGAAACCCGAAGGGAAGGGGCTAACCCGTACACTTGAGGCCTTCATGAATGCCTTTGCCGACGTCTCTCTTTTTCCTCGCAACGCCAAGCCGCTGACCAGCTATCGCAAGTACTGGGCGGCACGTTTTGGCACGGCCCCGTTTTTGCCAATGTCACGCGAGGAAATGACACAACTCGGTTGGGACAGCTGTGACATCATCATCGTCACGGGCGACGCGTATGTCGATCACCCCAGCTTTGGCATGTCGGTGATTGGCCGCATGCTAGAAAACCAAGGTTTTCGCGTGGGCATCATTGCCCAGCCCGATTGGCAAAGCGCCGAGCCTTTCAAGGCCCTAGGCAAACCGAATCTGTTTTTCGGCGTGACCGCCGGCAACATGGACTCGATGATCAACCGCTACACAGCCGATCGCAAAATTCGCAGCGACGATGCCTACACGCCGGGCGATGTGGGCGGCAAGCGCCCCGACCGCGCCGCCATTGTGTACAGCCAGCGCTGCAAAGAGGCCTACAACGATGTGCCCATTGTGTTGGGTGGCATCGAAGGCTCGTTGCGCCGCATTGCCCACTACGACTATTGGTCAGACAAAGTACGCCGCTCCATCGTGGTGGATAGCAAATGTGATTTGCTGCTGTACGGAAATGCCGAGCGCGCCATTGTGGAAATTGCCCACCGCTTGGCCGCCAAAGAGCCCGCCTCACAGATCACCGATGTGCGCGGTACGGCGTTTGTGCGACGCGAAACGCCTGAGGGTTGGTATGAGATCGACTCCACCCGCATTGACGTGCCGGGCCGAGTAGAGGCCCATGTCAACCCCTATTTGATGGTGAGCGAGCAAGCCAAAGCCCAAGGCCAAAGCTGTGCGCGTGAAGAGGAAGCCAACGCGGTGGCCGATGTTGCCAATGCAAAAGCAGGCGCTAAGACGGAGACGGGCTTGACGGTTTCGCCGATCAACTTTGTGCCCAACCCTGCGTTCACAGGCAAGGGCGCTTTCAAAGTGCCACCCCGTGACCGCAGCGTCATTCGCTTGCCCGCGTACGAGCAAGTCAAATCCGACCCCGTGCTGTATGCCCACGCCAACCGCGTGTTGCATTTAGAAACCAACCCCGGCAACGCCCGTGCGTTGGTGCAAGCGCATGGTGAAGGCCACACGGCGCGCGATGTGTGGGTCAACCCACCGCCCATCCCGCTCACCACTGCCGAGATGGACCATGTGTTTGGTTTGCCTTATGCGCGCAGCCCGCACCCTGCGTATGCCGACGAGAACGGCAGCCACGAGGCGAGCACCAAAATTCCCGCGTGGGAGATGATTCGCTTCAGCGTCAACATCATGCGTGGTTGCTTTGGGGGCTGTACCTTTTGCTCCATCACCGAGCACGAAGGCCGCATCATCCAAAGCCGCAGCGAAGAATCCATCATCCAAGAGGTGGAAGACATTCGCGACAAGGTGGCGGGCTTTACCGGCGTCATCAGCGACCTTGGGGGGCCCACAGCCAATATGTACCGCTTAGGGTGCAAGAGCCCCGAGATTGAAGCGGCGTGCCGCAAGCCCAGTTGTGTGTACCCCGGCATTTGCCAAAACTTGGGCACCAACCACACGCCGTTGATCAAAATTTATCGCCGTGCAAGGGCTCTCAAAGGCATCAAAAAAATCCTGATTGGTTCTGGCTTGCGTTACGACTTGGCCGTGCAGTCGCCCGAGTATGTGAAAGAGCTGGTGCAGCACCACGTGGGTGGCTACCTCAAGATCGCGCCCGAGCACACCGAGCAAGGCCCACTCACCAAGATGATGAAGCCCGGCATTGGCGCCTATGACCGCTTCAAAACCATGTTCGACAAGTTCAGCGAAGAGGTGGGCAAGAAGCAATTTCTCGTGCCGTACTTCATCGCGGCACACCCCGGCACCAGCGACGAAGACATGATGAACTTGGCCCTGTGGCTCAAGCGCAATGGCTTCAGAGCCGACCAAGTGCAAACCTTCTACCCCAGCCCCATGGCCACTGCCACGGCCATGTACCACTCGGGCCGCAACCCCTTGGGTCGTATCACACACAGCAGCGAAAGTGTGGACGTCGTGCGTGGCGAACGACGCCGCCGTTTGCACAAAGCCTTTTTGCGCTACCACGATGCCAACAACTGGCCGTTGCTCCGCGAGGCTTTGAAAGCCATGGGTCGTTCGGACCTCATTGGCAATGGCAAGCAGCATTTGATTCCCACCTTCCAGCCGCAAACGGATGGGGCATACACGAGCGCACGCCGTAAGAACAGCACAGCCACCCCGACCAAAGGGCGTGTGCTGACACAACACACGGGTTTGCCACCGCGTGTCACAGGCGCAGGTAAACCCAGCGCCAACGCGGCCAGACGAAAACCCAATCGTTGAAATGAAAGACTGAGCGAGAACCGCTCAGTCTGTGCGCGTTTAACGGTGGCGCGACTTCATGGCGCGCTCGACCTCACGCTTGCCTTCGCGGTCTTTGATGGTGTCGCGCTTGTCGTGCTCGGCCTTGCCTTTGGCCAATGCAATTTCGCATTTGATCTTGCCGTTTTTCCAATGCAGGTTGACGGGCACAAGGGTGTGGCCTTTTTGCTCGACCTTGCCAATGAGACGCTTGATTTCGTCTTTCTTCATCAGCAGTTTTTTGGTGCGTACTTTGTCGGGTGTCACATGGCTTGATGCCGTGTGCAGCGGGTTAATTTGGCAGCCGATCAAATACAGCTCGCCATCGCGAATCACCACATAACCGTCGGTGAGTTGCACCTTGCCTTCGCGAGCAGCCTTGACTTCCCAGCCTTCCAGCACCATGCCTGCCTCGAACTTTTCTTCGAAGAAATAGTTGTACGCCGCCTTTTTGTTGTCGGCGATGCGCGAGGGGGTTGCAGGTTTTTTGGTGGCCATTAGGGAGATATGGGGATCGTAGAGCTTCTTACAATGGCGACCATTCTATGAAAACCGTACACAAGTCCGTTTTGATTTGGTTCAGCGCTGAAGAAATGTTTGCGCTGGTGACCGATGTGGCCCGATACCCTGAGTTTTTGCCTTGGTGCGACCGCGCTGGCGTGCTCGAAACCCACCCTGATGGTGCGACGGCCCAAGTGGGCATGACCTTCGGTGGTTTTCACAAAAGCTTCACCACCCGCAACGTGCACATCGAAGGTCGCCAAGTCAAACTGGAACTGGTGGATGGCCCTTTCAAGCACTTGGATGGCACCTGGGATTTTCATCCTTTGCTAGACCCCAACACCCAAGCGCCGCAACGCGCTTGCCGCATTGAGCTGACGTTGAACTATGCCTTCGAGAGCATGTTTGGTGCTTTAGTGGGGCCTGTGTTTGACAAGATTGCAGCCACTTTGGTGGATGCGTTTGTGAAACGCGCCGAGCAGGTGTACGTCGCGTGAGCCGCTTGCAGATCACCGTGATGTATTCACCCGCACCCCGCGTGGTGCATGAACGCATGCTGTCGCTCGATGCAGGCGTGACGGTGATGCAAGCCTTGCAACACAGCGGCCTGTTGAGCGAGTGCCCTGAAATTGATCTGAGCCAACCTGAGGCGTTCACCGTGTGCATTTGGGGCAAGAAGACCACGCCTCACCACGTGCTTCGCGATGCAGACCGTGTGGAGATTTGCCGCGCATTGACCGTCGACCCCAAGGTGGCACGACGTGAGCGTTTCCAAAAACAAGGCACCAGCCGCGCTGGCTTGTTCTCTAAGCGCCGTGCAGGTGCGAAGCCGGGTTACTGATGACACATCCACTGTGGCCCACCTGTGGCTATTCATTGCTCACCACCAACCAAGCGGGCCATTTGGTGGTGACCGACGACTTTTTGCGTTTTCTTTTAGAGCGCCCCGAGTTGGCCCCCATCGATGGTTCATGCGCTGCAGAAGTTGCGTTGCATCACCGCTTGGTTGATCAACCCCGCCGCGAGGTGCCGCCGCAAGAACTGGCTGAGCTGCAAGACAAAGACGCGGCCGACAACTACGCCGTGTGGCTGCGTTTTCGTCAACGGATCACAGCATTGCCCACGCTGGAGGCCTGTTACATGGCTTTGTTCAAAGGCGAGGGGGTTGATGTGCCACCGCTACTTGTGCAGCACATCACGCATATTTTGTTGCGCCATGTGTTGGGCGAGGCGCCCACTGCCATGCAGGCACGTGCGGCTGAGATGCTGATGCACACCCAAAAAATCACCGTGCTCGAAGACGGCGCGGTGATGGCAGCAGACGACGAAACGGTGGAACGCCATGCCACGCAAAGTGGCTTTGGGTCAATTGGTGAACTGCTCAAGCAAGGCGGCATCAAGTTGCGCAGCGTGGACTTGGATGTGCTCAACGAGGACAACCAAGACGCCTATTGGCCCCGCAGCGAGAGTTTTGATTGGGTGGTCAGCCTCAACCGTGGGCAGCCCGGATTGAGCGCGCTGTGTGAGGTGATGGCCAAGTGGGTGCAGCACTTCTTGGGGGTGCAGGTGCGCATTCAAACCGAGCGTGAAATCAATGACGACCACTGGGTCTGGCATGTAGGCCTAGATGCACAAGCCAGCAGTGTGCTGAATGACCTGTATCAAGGCCACGAGGTGGATGCCGAGCGCATGGAGCGCTTGCTGTGTTTGTTCAAGCTCGAGTTTGTGGAGCCCAACGACATGTTGGCTCAGGTGCGTGGTAAGCCGGTTTACTTAGCCATGGCGGTCGATGCCCATCAGCGTTTGAAACTCAAGCCACAAAACTTGCTGCTCAACTTGCCGCTCGCCAAGCGGTCTTGATCTGCTTAAGG